>DSBB01000423.1 GCA_011046175.1 Candidatus Hydrogenedentota bacterium
GCATAAGACGCTCCTGAATCCTCCGCTGGAGTTCTTCCGCTTCCGGGGTTGGCAGTGTGGCATATCTTCTATGCAGTTCCGCGAGCCTGAGAGCAATGTTGTGATGCACTCGCGGGTTAAGTTCCATGCCGGATTCGAGAATGCGTTCATATTTTTCAATCACTGCAAGCGCATCGCCGGTTCGGTTTGACTGATATTCCTTATACGCCTGTTCCGCTTCAACGATCATTTCGAGATGCTGTCGTTCCCGGGCGCGCGCTTCCGGGGTCTCGACGACGGTAACAAAGCCGTTCTCATCAATGCGTATTTCCGGCGTGGCGGTCTGCGCCAGCGCCGCGAGCAGCAAGGCGGTTATCATCCCGTGTCCTCCTGTGGTTGCGCTCCGGTCGGGCGGAGCGGGCTGTATGTTGCATTCCGTGCGTATTGTCGAAGCAGAACGGCGGCGGCGGCAACGGCAATGGCCGCCGCAAGCGTTTGCGTGAGGGTGTAGCCGGTTGCCAGGCGCGTCATGTCGTCGCGGAAATGTTCAAGGCCGATGCGCGCCAGGCTGTGCCACAGCAGGTAGTGTAAGGATACCTCGCCGCTGAAGCCGGCGCGTTGCTGGAGCAAACGCAATCCGATGAAGAGCGACAGCATGACCAGCGCGGCGTAGAGCGGCGCGGGATGCACCGGCAGGGAATGCGTTGCCGACGGATGCAGCCGCCCTGTTATGACATGATGCGTCCACGCATGGGATTGGGCGGGATAGACAACTGCGGTAAGCGCTTGTGATTCCGCTCCCCAGCAGCATCCCCCCAGAAAACAGCCGATGCGGGCAATGGACTCGCCCAGCGGCGCAAAGGGAGCGACCCAATCAAGGCCGTCGCGGATGCCATTGCCCTTTGCCCATAAGTAGACCGCATATCCCGCAATGCCGCCCAACAGCCCGCCATGATGATAATAACCGCCCCGCCAAAACAGGAACGCCTCGCCTATCCTGCCGCCTTCCACGGCAACCGACAAGAACTTCGTCCCTGTCAAAGAGCATAGAAGTACGGGTATTAGAACGGTGACGTTGATGCGTAAAGGACGTTGTCGGGCGGGAAGAGGCGCATGGAACAGCAGGTACGCGCATACTGCAAAGGCGAGCATGAGACATGCCTGATAGGAGGATACAGCCCTTTGTCCTATTTGCAGATACGGATACATGACGCTGCCCTTTACCGTATTATCTTTTCATCTCCATTCTATCATAATCTCTGCCAAATGTCAATAACAAAATGTAAAAAAAAATAATATATGGTGTGCGCGGCCACAAATATCTCTTGTGTTTGCGTTTTGCCGGGAGTATGAAAGGGGAAGGTGGGGGTAACTATGTAACTATCTGGCATGTTGCACAATACGCCCTAAGGCGGGCGTTACAGTACCAGAGCAGCCGTCTTGGCAGAAAGAGGCATGTTGCACAATACGCCCTAAGGCGGGCGTTACTCGCAACCCAAGTAATACACACCGACTTGACGTTTCCCGTCATTCCCGCGAAAGCGGGAATCCAGAGCCATACTCACAGCGTATCAGCCGTTTTCTGGATTCCCGCTTTCGCGGGAATGACGGCTGCTTTTTGAGGCAAACAACAGTTTCAACTTATTATGTTTGCTAGACAGTTAGAAAGTGGGGACCACTGAACTTCATCCAGATTGATGTTTCAGGAAAGATATGATTCCTTCAAAACCAAATGAAGCGAAGCGAAACCCACTTCTGTCTTTTTGGAGTCACGCCCGTTTGGCGGACAAATCCCGCGCCGTCTTTTCTATTTGCTCATGGGCTTGTCCTGAAACAGTACGGCGTCCATGGTCTTTACCTTGTCCGCGACCAACGGCTTGAAGCGCATCTTGTCGAGGATGTCCCGCTGCATGTCCACGCCGGGTGCGATTTCAATCAGCATCAATCCGTCTTTGACGAGGCGGAACACGCAGCGCTCGGTGATGAACAGGATGTCGTGTCGGTCTTCGCGCGCCACTTTGCCGCTGAAGGTTATTTGGTCCACCTTCTCGACGAATTTGGCCGCTTTGCCGTCGTTGCGGATGACAAGCGCGCCGTTTTCGATGGCGATGTCCGCGCCTACCGCCGAAAACTCGCCGCAGAACATGACTTTCTTCGCGCTTTGCGTAACGTTGATGAAACCGCCGCAGCCGATGACGTTCGGGCCGAGTTTGCTCACGTTCACATTGCCCTCCGCGTCCACCTGCGCCATGCCGACACACGTGGCGTCCAAACCGCCGCCGTCGTAATAGTCGAATATGGCCGCCTGGGAGATGACCGCCTGCGGGTTTTGCGCCGGGCCGAAGTTTTTGCCGCTCTGGGGGAGCCCGCCGATGATGCCCACCTCGGTGGTCAGGGTGATGTCGTCAAGGATGCCTTCTTCCTGCGCCACCGGCGCGACGCCTGCGGGAATGCCCACGCCCAAGTTCACCAAGTCGCCCGGTTTGATTTCCCGTAAAGCACGCCGGCAGATCACCTTTTCCTCGTTCAGCGGCATGGGCTGGAGCGCGCCACTCAAATCAATACGCGCTTCGCCGGTATAACTGGGATCATAGTCCACGAACAGCGTGTGGGGATGGGTCTTACGCGATGTGGCCACCACGATGATGTCCACAAGAATGCCCGGAATCTTTACATTTATCGGACGCGCCGGCTCCTCGCTGAGCCGCTCCACTTGGGCAATGACGATGCCGCCGCAGTTTTTCACCGCCATGGCCGCCTCAAGGTTTTCCATGCAAATCGCCTCGTTCTCGAAGGTGATGTTGCCCTTGGGATCTGCGGTGGTGCCGCGCACAACGCCCACATCCCCCTTGATGGGTTTGTAACGGAGCATTTCCCGTCCGTCAATCTCGATCACCTCGACTAGGTCTTCGCAGTCCCGGGTGCGGTCGTTGAGTTTGCCGCCTTCGATGCGCGGGTCAACAAAGGTGCCCAGTCCCGTGCGCGTGATCAGGCCGGGGCGGCCCGCCGCCACTTCACGGAACCATTGCGCCAACACGCCCTGCGGCAGGTTGTACGCCTCCACCTGGTTCATGGCCACCAGCTTCACCACTTCGTAGTTCAGGCCGACGTGCCCGAGTATGACCCGTTTGACCATGCCGGGAAAGCCAAAATGGTTCATGCCGCGCCGTTCGGAACTGAACGGGCCGATGCCCGCCGCCCACAACACAGTGAGGTCTTTGGGCGAACCCGTTTTCTCATATACCCGATGGAATGCGGCGTACACCTCTTCCGTAGGCATGGGAACGACAAACACGGTCGCGCCGTCGGGAATTCGTTGAATGGCTTCATCCGCTGTGAGAATTTCCGGCATACCTGAAGTCTCCTTAAGTCGGTTTAATTGCGGTTTAAAACATTCTGGCCGGATATTGTAGCCATAGTGCCGGGGCAAGATGCAATTTGGCACAGGTTGATCGCATAACAAAATTGCTTTTCCGCAGGAGAAATGCTTATCATATCCGAAGCTCTGCGGAGGCCTTTTTTCAACTGGGAAAC
>DSBB01000103.1 GCA_011046175.1 Candidatus Hydrogenedentota bacterium
TCGTTACATTCGCATAGAAGTTGTGCCCGAAACTGCGTTTGAAGCGAAGACGGGCGTGGTGGCGAAAAAAGAGCCCGCCCTTGCCCGACCGCAAAATGTTATTGATTCGCCTTTACAGGATATCTTGAGGAGTGCGCAAGATGTGTAAGGAGCATGGTCGCCTTGCGTTGGTGCTTGGTCTGGCTGTGATTATTCTGACGGTCAACTTGGGAGGCTATGATTTGTGGCCATCTGATGAGCCGCGATACGCGCAGGTTGCACGGGAGATGATTTCTTCGGGTAATTATTTGCTTCCTCATGTGAACAATGCGCCCTATATCGAAAAACCGCCGCTTTTCTTCTGGATAATCGCCGCCTTTTCCCATCTGGCCGGTGACGTCACCCCTTGGACGACACGACTGCCCTCTGTAATGGCCGGAATCGTAACACTTCTGTTTACGTGGCTATTGGCGCGTCGTATGTTTGATATTCGCATCGCTTTTTGGTCGTGCCTCATCTTGTTAACCATGCAAAGATTCTGGTGGAACGCGCGATTTGGTCAGATTGACATGACGTTGACAGCGTGCCTGACACTTGGTTTGTATGCCTTTTTTCGTTGGCAGGAGAGTCGTCGTATCCATTGGCTGTTCCTGTTCTATCTGGGTGTCTTAGTGGGAATTTATGCAAAAGGCCCCGGCGTGATTGCATTCCCTGTGTTATTTGTGTCGGCATGGAGCTGGTCGAAGCCCGATCGCAGGAGGCAATGGTTGCATCTGGGCGCAGCCGTCGTTGTTGTCATGGCGCTTTACGCGTTGTGGGCTGTGCCCGCGCACTTGACTACTGCCGGAGAACTGCAAACCGACGTTTCCGACACGCTGGCCGCAAACATCTTTCGACAAACTGCAGGGCGCTTCCTGTTGGGCGTAGGCCACGCCAATTGGCCGTGGTACTATGTGAAAACGCTTCCTGTTGATTGGTTGCCGTGGACGCTTTTTCTTCCTTGGACTGCATGGTGGGTTTGGCGCAAACGAAAAGACAGCGATGCCGTGCGATTCCTTCTTTATTGGATTGTTCCCGCATTTGTTTTTTTTACCATGGCCATCGGCAAGCGGGCGGTGTATCTATTACCGTTGTTTCCCGCTTTTGCCATGCTGTTTGCGGCAAGCATTTTGGAGCTTATGGACGGTGAGCATATTTTGTGGCGGCGGCGTACCGGCGTGGCGTTGGCGTTGTTTCTGTTTGCGATTGGCCTGGCGCCGTTTGTGCCGCCTTTTACCAAGTATGGTGATTTGTGGACCCCCCGACTTTTAATTCTATCTGCCGCGGCATGGGCGCCCGCGTTGGCCGCTGTGCGACAGGTGCGCCGGAATGAAACCCGGCGTTTGCATGTGAGCGTGGCAGTCAGCTTTTGTTTGTTGGTAACAGCCGCTGCTATTACCGTTTTCCCCATTGTCAACATATACAAGTCGGCAAAGGACTTTTGCGCTCCTGTGCGCAGTCTCTCGGAAAGAGGCATGGAGTTTGACTTGTATTCAGTGGGATTTGCGCGGGAGGAGTATCTCTTTTATTCCCGCCATTTTTTCAGGGAACTGTACACCGAAATCATTCCCATGAAAAACGGAAGCGAGATGAACCGTTGGGAATTGGCCGAATTCCAGAATCAGGTTCATCGGTCAATAGAAAAGGCGGCCGCCAAAACGACGGTTGAGAATATAAAGCGCATTACCGGTGAAGAAGTCCGGTTGCTAAAGGAGGCAATCAGGGAAGCCGTTGGGAAAACAGGTTACCCCACGGAACTTATCGCGGAATTCCAAAGGGCGCTGAAAGCCGAAAGCGATGAGTTTTTTACGGTGTTCGCCTCTTCACGCCCCGCATTCCTATATGTTCAGGAGAACGACTGGCGTTGGCTGTACGCCATCCACCCTGATATGAGAAACGCCCATGTGCTGCATCAGGAACAGGTCGGAAGCCGTCATGTTTTGCTGGTGGCAAATGATGCCGGCCGCTCTTTACTTCAAAGTGTCAAACCGTTATGAAATTAAGTCTGAACCCGATGTGTTTGGCCGCCGGTGAACGCAGATTGTGAAAAGCGTAGTATGTATGCGATGGCATGCAAATCTACAAACGGGGCAGCGCCTTCAAAATTTCTTCGGGACCGGTTTCCGGGGAGAGGGCGTTCAGTGAGTCTCCAGACGCGGCGTCAAGGCTTCTACCCAGTCGCGCAAAAAAGCGGTTTTTGTCCGCAGTCGTGGCAAAAGTGTCCGCCGCCCAGCCGCTGAGATAGCCCATGCCCGCGTGCGCCTGCAAGAGCGTATGCCCGTTTAGAATATGCATGCCTTCCTGAAAGTCGGAAAAATAAGGTCGCAGCTCCGGCGCGTCGAAAGCGTCCACGAACCGTTGGCCGTAAGCGTTCATCTCCGTCCCGACGAAAATGGGAAGGTTGCGCGCCCGAGCCTGTTGCACGAACGCTTCCAAGTTTTTCAGCTTCAGCGCTTTCACCTCCGCGTCGGCAATGTTCCAGTTGCGGTCGGGAATGATGTTTACCGCGGCCACGCCCGATGCGGTCATTACATCAAGCAGGTCGTCCATGCGCGCCTCGCCCGACGAGGCGCCGTCGAGAAACGCAAAGGTCGGTATGGCGCCGTTGGCGAGAATCAACCGGTTTACTTCGTCAAGTGCGGGAAATTCATCGCTTTGCGCCCGCACATATCCCACGCCTCCGGCCTTCATGGTTTTTGAGCGCGCTATGCCTTGGAACACGGGCGGGTCGGCAAGAGCCTTTGCCACCGCGTCAACAGGCATGTCAAGTTTTGACGCCCAGTATGCCGCCGCGTTGCCCTCCCCATGAAGCGCCTGCGCTTTCGCGTAATATGCCGCGCATACATGCCGTTCCGTGGCGTTGCCCGCGGGTGTCAAAGGAAGAACATCTTTTTCATAATCCACCGCAATCTCGTGGAGCAATGTATTCACGCGCTTGATGATGGCTTGGGTGCGTTGTTGCGCCATGTCTTTGAAACGACGCAACAGCGCGGCGTCGTTTCCTGACACCGTCGAGGAGACGAACCCCATCCCAATGTGGTAGGCGACGCCCGGCTCGCCGGGAGAATTGATTTCGTCTTCGGCAAACGCCGGCACAAACACCCGCGTTTCCAGTCCCGCACCGGAACGCAACCCGAGTTGCTCGCAAACCGCCAGAAATTCGTCCACCCCGTCCAGCACGTCAAAGTCAATCAGCGCCATGGCGCACAAGCCCGAGGCGCGTCCGCGCCAAGCCAGGCCGGACGGGGAATACCCGTAGCCGTTGAACGAATAGAAGGAATGGCAATGCAGATTGAAATGGTCGCCCATGAGCGGCAGCGTAATTTTCCCTGTGTTGGCGTCTTCAAGCAATTGTTCAAGCGCCTCCTGACGTTCGGTGACGTCAAAACTGTCCAGTCGTTTTTCCAAAGTGCTGCGAACTTCCATATAACATCCTTTTTTCGGTCGGCCGGGGAGTTGTTTCATTAGCCCGTCAATGATACCAGATTAAAA
>DSBB01000252.1 GCA_011046175.1 Candidatus Hydrogenedentota bacterium
GTGCGGCAATGTTGACGTCCCGGAAGCGCCCGTCGTCGTGTATGCGGATGGAACCCGCACCGATGCCCCCCAATGGCAGCGACGTCTCTGCTCGCAACGCTTCCGGGTGCTGTTCCTTTGGCATGGTCACCCGCTTGTTTCCTCGCCTTCTTCTCCGTGATGGCCCTTTTCCAGGAGCCATTTTTCCATGACGACGGCATTTTCCGGACATCGCGAATAATAGCCGCGCCGCACGCCAATGACGGAAAAGCCCAGGCGTTCATACAGCGTGCGCGCGGCGGCATTGCTTTCGCGCACCTCCAGGCGCATCACCATTGCATTGGCGCGCGCCGCTTCTCGCAGTAAGTGTAACATGATGTTCGTCCCGAAACCCTGCCGGCGATATGGCGACGCCACGGTAAGTTTGGTGATATGCGCCTCCCCCGCCATAAGCCAGAATCCCCCATAGCCGATAACTTCCGTTTCCAGCATCGCCACATGGAAATGCGAGGCGGGATTCACCACTTCCTGATTGAACATGCCCGGCGTCCAGGGATCGGGATAGGACTGCTCTTCAATGGCAAGCAGATGCGGCAGGTGCGCAAAAGCGATCCGCACAAAATGCGGCGATGGTGCGGTCGGATTCATGTCCCTTGCCCGTCGTGGAGCGGCGGACCGCCGCGACGGGCGCGTGCGTCGCGGCTCATTTCCGCTTGCGATAGCCGGATATAGACAGGGGCGACGCGCCCGGCATCGGCGCTTATTCCGGTTCCCAATAGGTGCAGCGCCTCCGCCGCTACCGCCGCCGCCCGGGGCACAGAACAAAACGCGGGCGCAAAAAGCGCTTCAGGAAGCCGTGCAAGAATCCGATTCTTGTAAAGCGCCGCACCGTCACCAAGAAACCATACCGGCCCCGACACGTCCGCCAACAAGTCCTCAACACTGCCCACGCGGTCGGAAAAAATCTTCTCGCGTTCGCCTCTGACATAGCGATACGCGGAACCGTAAACTTCCTTCATCCGCGCGTCAAACAGGGGACAGACGACGCCGTCCTGTATCGGCAACAGGCGGGACATGGCATCCAATGTGGGCACACCGATCAGCGGCAGCCCCCGCGCCAAAGCCAACCCTTTCCATGCCGACACGCCGATGCGCAGCCCCGTAAATGAACCGGGGCCGACAGATACGGCAAGAGCGTCCACATCAGAAAGGGTATGTCCGGATTCCGCGAAGACCCAATCCACTGCCCCCATAAGCCGCTCGGCGTGCAGGCGTCGGCATTCCACCACCATCTCGGCCAGCACGGCCGCGTCCATGGCGCCGGCTTCCCCACGACAAAGCGCCACCGTGTTGATACTTGTGCTGGTGTCCACCGCGAGGATGATGCTCATAGCGGTTCCTGCGCTTCCGCATGCAGCCGCCGTGCTGCGCGTCTGCGGACAGCGATGACCAATGCAGGATGCCTGTCAACCTTCTTGCAGAGAAGCGGTCGGTTTGGAAGATTCCGGCGCCATGGTGGCGGAAGGTTCCGTATCCGCACTTTCCAGCGGTTTTCCCTTGCCCACCTCTTCCTTCATCTTTTTGCCGGGGCGGAACGTCACCACGCGCCGCCTGGGCACCGGCACCTGGTCGCCTGTGCGCGGGTTGCGTCCAATGCGCGACGCCCGCGTCTTTACTTCAAAAACCCCGAAATCGCGCAATTCCCAGCGATGCCCCTCCGCCAGTGATTCCGCGATCGTTTCAAAAGCGCCCTCAATAATTCGCGCCACGTCGTTTTGCGTCATCCCCAGTCTGTTCGCCACTTTGATTACGAGTTCGCGCTTGGTCATCGTCACGGGAACGCACCCTCCTTCCTGCACACACTCATCCGAGCGCCTGAACCCGAAACGGGTCCCGCGTTCGCGCAATGATTTGCCATTATACGCAGCATCAGGCCAACATACAAGCCATTACATGCGCTTATCTTATTCACAGGTGTCACCGCAAAATCAAGAAAAATATCAGGGAGGCGCGCGTTGCAATCTCCCGCTGCGTTCCGTATCGTGTGGGAATGGAAGAAAACACAGCGCGGCGCGCGTGCCGTCCGCGCTGACCATATGCAAGACGGGAGGACGCGAAGGATGAAAATACACGGTATCGAGATGGCTCCCGATGCGTTGCGGCGGCGCATCGGCAATATGGACCAGGTCGCGGGGGTGCGGATTGTGCTGCTTGACGACGGCAATGAACGCCCTGCCCGCGCCGCGTTGTTCCATACGGGGTCGGGTCTTGAGTTTAGCGTGCTGCTGGACCGCTGCATGGACATTCCATCCGCGCGGTACCAGGGCAAGGCGATGGGTTGGCGCTCCACCGTGGGCGATGTTGCCCCGGAGTATTACGAGGCGGCGGGCATCCGGTGGCTGCGCAGTTACTTCGGCGGCCTGCTCACGACCTGTGGTCTCGGCAATGTTGGCGCGCCGGATCCTGAAAGCGTCTTCAACGGACAGGGCTTGCATGGGCGCATCGGCCACATGCCCGCAAAGAATCTCAAGGTCACGCAGGAATGGCGCGACGGGGAGTATGTTTTGAGTGTTTCCGGAGTGATGCGGGAAACGGTGCTGTTCGGCGAGAACCTCACCATGACCCGCACCGTTTACACAAAGATGGGGGAGAAGCGCTTCTGGATTCAGGACGTGGTCGTCAACGAAGGCTTTCGAGAAGCGCCGCTGATGCTGCTCTATCACTGCAATATCGGATGGCCCGCCCTCGACGAAGGGTCTGCCATCCTCACGCCCAGCCGTTTTGTCGCGCCCCGTGACGAAGAGGCGCGCAACGGCGTTGAGCGATGGAACCGCATTGAACCGCCTACCCATGGGTATGCCGAAAAGGTGTACTACCACGATATGAAACCTGAACGAGACGGCTCGGTGATGGCGGCGATTGTCAACAACCGCTTCAGCAACGGCGACGGTTTCGGCGTCTATGTCCGGTACAACAAACGTGAACTGCCGCGTTTCGTACAGTGGAAAATGATGGGCGAACAGGATTACGTTGTTGGACTTGAGCCCTGTAATTGCGGTGTGGAGGGCCGCCAGGCCGATGAAAGTCGCGGCTTGCTGCATCGGCTCGCGCCCGGAGAACAACGCACCTTCAATCTCGAATTCGGCGCGCTCACCACAAAAGAAGAACTGAAAAAAACGCGCGCGGCATGCGCCGCCGTAAAGACCAGAATCGTAGATAGTTACACCCGTTTCGTAAAGCCGCCCGTTGTGAACGGATAATTTTGTCTTGAGAGGTTCTTGCAAAACCTTCCGTGGCATGGGCGTCCCGCCCATGAAACACGGGCAGGATGTCCTTGCCACATTGGATCGCAGCAGGTTTTGCAAACGCCTCCTGATGGTGTCGTATAGGGAGGCGGACAGCGGATGAGAAAAGTCGAAAATCGAGCAAAACCCTCAAAACAAAACAGTGCTGTCCAAAACAAACCAAGCGCTTTCTTGCGGATTTTCATAACATGCATCCGGCCTGAAAGGCCGCAACATGTCAGCCCA
>DSBB01000329.1 GCA_011046175.1 Candidatus Hydrogenedentota bacterium
CCTCTAGCGCCGCGCTGTGTTCTTCATCTTATTCATTTACAACAACTTTACTTTCAAAATACTTCAATGATTTTGGCATGGCATCTGCTTTCCCATCACGGGGTCATTCCTTATGAAAGGTTCGTGATGGATGGCAATGATTACAAAACACAGTGCATGATCTGTGCGCGGGCGGGCGGCTGTACGATCCCGGGTGATTTGGATGAACCCGTCTTGTCTTGCAACATGTTCGAACCGTTGGATACTGCGAGAGCGCACACTGGTATCGCTGTTTCCGCGCCGGACCCCAGCCGGATGGAAGGACTTTGTGTGGATTGCGGCAACCGACGGAGCTGCATGTTTCGGCAGCCGGAAGGCGGCATGTGGCACTGCGAGGAGTATTGTTGACCCGCTGATGAACTGCGCGAAAGGAAAACGATGGAAGTACAAATAGACGCTCAGGAAATACTGGAAATTGTAGACAAGCACAAAGACGTTTACGGAGATTTGATTGTCATACTCGAGGAAGTACAGGAAAAATACGGCTATCTCCCCGAAGAGGCGCTACGACTTGTAGCCGATGCTGCCAACCGCTCCCTCGTGGATGTGTACGGGGTGGCCACGTTTTATAAGGCGTTCAGTCTCCAGCCTCGCGGCAAACATCATTTGTGCGCATGCCGCGGCACGGCCTGTCACGTTCGCGGCGCGCCGGTAGTTGTCGAAGAACTGGAACGTCAACTTGAGATCAACGATGGCGAAACAACACCGGACGGTGAATTCTCGTTGGAAACGGTGAGTTGTCTCGGCGCATGCGCCCTGGGGCCCATTGTAGTTGTGGACGGCGTCTATCATTCCAAAGTAAATCCGGCGGCTGTCAGAAAGATTGTAACCGATATACGCAGTGAAACGGTGCAGCAGGAAGCGGAAACGATTGCGACCGTTTAGCGTTTCCAAAGGATATATGATGCGACTGAATTCGTTGGACGATTTCAAAAAATACAAGGCGGGGCTCGAAAATGACCGGGACACCGGCGTGCGGACGCTGGTCATCCCCGCAGGCACTTGCGGACGCGCCAGCGGCGCGGACGCTCTGATACATGCCGCCCGTGAAGCGGTATTTCGCAACGGTCTCGCGGGACAGATACATCTGCGCATCACCGGATGTCATGGGTTTTGTGAAATGGAGCCTTCCATTCTGGTTGAACCGGGCGGCATATTCTATCCAAAACTCAGCGTTGAAAACGTGGAACGCGTGGTTGAGGCAACAGCCCGGGGCGAAATAGCAGACGAATTGGTGTGCGCTGATCCTGTTGACGGCGCGCCTGTGCCACGACAGCGGGATATTCCGTTTTTCAAAACGCAACAGCGCACCATACTTGCCCGCAGCGAACGGATTGTTCCTGAAGATATGGCCACCTACATCGTCGTCGGCGGTTATGGGGCGCTGCTCAAAGCGCTTGAACAAGGCGACCCGGCGTGGACGCTTCAGCAGGTGAAATCTTCGGGGCTGCGCGGTCGGGGCGGCGCGGGTTTCCCCACGGGTCTCAAGTGGGAAATGCTGTCGAAACAGCCGGGCAAGGACGGAAAATATCTTGTATGCAACGCCGATGAGGGCGACCCGGGCGCATACATGGATCGCAGCATTCTCGAAGGCAATCCGCACAGCATACTTGAGGGCATGTTGATAGGCGCTTATGCAACAGGCGCCACGGAAGGAATCCTTTATGTGCGCGCCGAATATCCGCTGGCCATCAAGCATCTGCGCATAGCGCTTGAGCAGGCGCGGGACCGGGGTTTGCTGGGCGACAATATTCTGGGCGCGGACTTTTCTTTTGATATTCAGATGGTGCAGGGGGCGGGCGCGTTCGTATGCGGCGAGGAAACCGCGCTGATCCGCTCCATTGAAGGAAAGATGGGCGAGCCCAAGCAGCGACCGCCCTTCCCCATCCAGCGCGGCATCAACGGAAAACCCACCTGCATCAACAATGTGGAAACATGGGCGAATATCCCCGTCATCATCGGAGAAGGCGCGGATAATTTCTCCCAGGTCGGCACGGAAAAGAACGCCGGAACAAAGATTTTCAGTCTGGTGGGTAAAATAAGGAACACCGGTCTGGTCGAGGTGCCCATGGGCGTCACTATCAAAGACATTATTTACGACATCGGAGGCGGCGCAGTTGGAAAGGCAAAGATAAAAGCGGTGCAGACGGGCGGCCCGTCCGGGGGATGCATTCCCGCGGACATGTTTGATCTGCCCATTGATTATGACAGCCTGGCAAAGGCCGGGGCTATCATGGGTTCCGGCGGCATGATTGTCATGGACGAAAACACCTGCATGGTGGACCTTGCCAAGTATTTTATGGGTTTTCTGAAAGAGGAATCCTGCGGCAAATGCTTTACCTGCCGCAAGGGCACCCAACGGATGTATGAGATTCTGGACGACATCTCGAACGGCAAGGCGACTCTCAAAGACATTGATCTGCTGGAAGAGTTGGCGCGTGTTGTGAAAGACACGACCATGTGTGGACTGGGACAAACTGCGGCAAACCCCGTCTTGAGCACGTTGCGCTATTTTAGAAAAGAATATGAACGCCATGTGGTGGACAAGCGGTGCGACGCGTTCGTGTGCGCGAACCTGGTGGGCGCTTCCTGCCAGGCGGCCTGTCCCGTGGATACCGAGCCGTGGCGCTACGTCGCGCTGATAGAGAGCGGGCAATTAGAGGAAGCATATAAAGTCATCCGCGAAGCCAACCCGCTTCCCGGCATATCGGGACGCGTGTGCGACAGGGGATGCGAACGTCAATGCAAGCTTGGAGCAACGGGCGGCGAGGCTATTGCCATCCGATCCCTGAAACGTTTTGTCACGGACAGGGTGGATCCTTCGGTTTATACATTTGACAAGCCGTGCGTCGCGGCCGCTGACGCGCTGACGGTGGCGGTGATCGGCGCGGGGCCAGCGGGGCTTTCCGCCGCCCATTATCTTTCATTGCGCGGTTATCGGGTAACGCTCTTCGAGGCGGAGGCCGAACCGGGGGGCATGCTGCTCGCCGCCATCCCGTCATACCGGCTTCCGCGCGAGGTGGCGCGCAGGGAAGTGAGCGCGCTTATCAACGAGAATATCACGCTGCGTTGCGGCGTCAAACTGGGCCGCGACATCACGCTCGACGGATTGTTCGAAGAAGGCTATGCGGCGGTTTTCCTGGCGCTGGGCGCGCACAAAAGCTGGTCGTTGGGAGTCAAGGGCGAAGAATTGCAGGGGGTGTATTCGTCCATCGAGTTTCTGAAAGCGTTTAACCTGCACGGCGAACAATGGGCCCGCGGGCGTGTCGGCATCATTGGCGGCGGCAATTCCGCCGTGGACGCGGCGCGGGTGGCGATACGACAGGCGGACGTCGAAAGCGTGGCGCTTCTGTACCGCCGCACCTGCGACGAAATGCCCGCTTATGCGGAAGAGGTGGACGCGGCGATTGAAGAAGGCATTCGGCTTGAGACCCTGGTCTCACCGGTGCGGATACGCTATATAGA
>DSBB01000464.1 GCA_011046175.1 Candidatus Hydrogenedentota bacterium
AGTCTACGCAGTAAAACCTTTGGATGCTTGACAGCGTTTTGGCGACATGGCGCTATTGCCGCCATGGCTTATCCATATTGATGGGGAGTGAGCAGGTCAATGTCTTATGAAAAAAAGCGCGTTGGCGGGGGCCTTTTCCTTGCCGCGTTCACGTTGATTATTGTTGCGACGCTGACAACCTTCTCCTTCGTCATTCGTTCGGATATCAGCAATCTGGGCGGTATGTATGACATTTATCGCTACTATGCGCCGCTGACGTTTTTCATAGACGCCTGCATCCACGCAGGCGAGTTTCCTTTTTGGAACCCCCTGTCCTACTGCGGATTGCCCAATGTCGGCAATCCGCAATCGTTCCTGCTCTATCCTCCCAATCTAATCCGTTCCCTGTTGGTGATGTCCCCCACGCCTGAACGCACAAATGTGTCATTGGCTGTAATGATGGGAATGCACTTCATTTTCATGGCCCTTTGCACATATTTGTTGGGGCGGGCGCACCGCCTGAGTTTTGCCGGCGCCATGACTGCCGCCATCGCGTTCCCTTTCAGCGCCCTTATTGTCCGTCGCATGTGCGAATATCATTTCATCACGACCATGGCTTGGCTGCCCTTGCTCCTGCTGCTGATCAAAAAAGCGATAGATACTGATGACTTTGTCAAAAAAATGGGCATAGCGATATGCGCCGGTATGACGCTCGGGCTCGGCATCCTGGGTGGATTTCTTCAGATTATCAACCTCATGGGATTGGTGGCAGGCCTGTATGGGCTGTTCTATTTTCTGCTTTTCCGATGCAGTAATGTTTCCGACCAGGGGTGGCGGCAATTCCTGCGCCTCTGCTTGCATAATGGCGTTGCCATGGCCGCCATATTCATCCTTGGTTCATGCCTGGCCGCCGTGCTCCTGCTGCCCGCCTGGGAACTGGGCTCCTATACCTTGCGCACCAGCGGCATTCCCGCCAGGAAATACTCAGACCTGTGGAAATGGTCTCCCCTCGGTTTTTACCAGAGTTTGGTGGTTTATGCGGGGATGAAGTATGAGGCGGAGACTATTCGCAATTCCGGCGTTGTCGCGCTGCTGCTGGCCTTCGCCGCCTTAACCCATCCCAGGCGACGCGACGTGTTTATGTTCCTTGGCATGTTCTTGATTCTCTTCGAATGCTGTTTCGGGCCGCCCCTGCCCATCGGGGCGCTGCTCGAAAAACTTACCCCATTCTCCATGTCCGCCTATTCGCGTGCCTATGACTTTGGACTGCTGCCGTTGAGTTTGTTGGCGGGTTTCGGCGTGGATGCCATCGTTCGCCCCATGCGCAGCAAGGGACATTCTCTTGCGCGTGCGGTGATGTTGCTGTTGATTGCGTATATCTGCATTGCGCCGCTTGACGAATGGTTGGCAAATATCAGATTCATCTCCGTAAGCAACCATGTGCGCACCATACCGATTCTGGGCATTGTCTTGATGCTGATTGCCGGCGCTGTGCCGCTGCCAAAATTTTTGCGCGTGGCTGTGTCCCTGATGCTGCTTGCATTGCTCTTTGGCGAAACTTTCGCGTGGAATCAGCATTATGTGCCCTACATGGCCCGGCGCAAGGTGCGTGATCACTGCGAGATCAAACGCGAAAACGTCGTCATTCCCACCTCCAATTTCCGCGAGACTGATCCGATATGCAATCGTTTTCTCTATTCTTTGCGTTTCTCCATGAACGGCGTAGATCCCATGAATATCAGCGCTGTGCGCGATATCATCAGTGGACCGCCGCGTGACAAACATCCCTTCCGAGGTGTTCAGAACTGGGAACCAACACGCGAAAACCTGCGCGGCAACATGATATTCAAGCGGTCTTTCTGGCTGGCGCGACAATATGTCGTCGGCCCTTTGCCGGGAAAACGCGAATATTATCCCTCTGCCACCACCGTCTTTCTTGAAAAAGAGGCGCCCGCCCCCATGCGCAAGGTGGAACGCAATGCCCTCCGGCGTTCCTCAATATCCGAAAATTTCCTTGAATTCAATATTACGGAACCACACTCCCTGTTCGCGCCGGTCACGGGAAAGCAAACAAGAAGACTGGAGTTTACGGTTTCCCTGCCAAAAAAACTCGAGAATATGCCGGCAGGTTCGGCGGGTGCTGTGCATAGCGCGCTCATACTTGGTTATATCAGCGATACGAAAGCGCAGGTGGACACATGGATCGAGGAGGTGGGAACTGATCGTTCTGAACATGGCATCCGCCTGAACATCGGCGCAACAGGAACGCGTGTGCGCAACGCCGAAGTGCCGCTGCCGGACATTCCTGAAATGAATATTCGCATAACCGTTACGAATAACGATGATGGGGAGTTCAAGTTTACTGATCTGAAAGTGCGATCCGACAAACTGGATGAGGACGGACTGATTCAAATACTGGCCCGGACCGCAAACACCGTTGACCTGCAAATAGGTCCCCTGGATGAACACCGCTTACTTTGCTTTCTGGATGCCGACTATCCCGGATGGCTCGCTTACGTAAATGGGGAGCCAACGGAAATCCTGCGGGCCAATGAGCAATTCAAAGCGGTGCTTCTCGCTCCAGGAACCCACCGCGTCTCTTTTGTTTTCAGCCCAACGCTGTTTTGGCAATCCCTCTACTTTTCGGCGTCTGTGCTGGTGCTGGCCCTGTTATTGCTGATGATATGCCTGCTCAAACGCTCACGGGAGACGAAAGAGCCTGACCGCCCTGTCCCAACTCCGGCGGAAGAGCCAATATCGCCGGGCTATCAGTGCAGTGACCCATCCGGCGGCATACACGATGGGCATGCGTCCGAGCCGAATCCTGAACAGCAGGGCTGTATGCCGCATGATTCGGATTAGCGCCCGCAGCGCGAAGCGAATGACTTGCCAGGCTGGGCAATCCTCAGAACCCCATCCAATCGCCGGTGAGAAACGGACTTTTTGCCAAGTCTTCACGCGGCAAGACGGTATCGGAGGGAAAACGCATGAGTTCTACGGGGCGTGGATTGACAATGCGGGGAATGCGCACCCCGTGGGGCAAGGCGTGTCTGGGGGTCGGCGCAAGACATCCGAGATTGGTGTTTGCGTACACAATGGGGCTACCTCCTATCAGGCGTGCAACCTTAACGGCGGGGCGGTAAACCTGGGAAAGGTCCAAAGATAACACATCCACCAGAATCGTAAATGGGATGCCCGAAAACTTATGTTGCGCCAAAACTAACAGGAAGGTGGGACGCTCTTCTTTCGCCCGGCATAGTACGAACCGATAGCGCTTATCGGCCTCGGCGTCGCAATAGCGCCACTCAAAGAAGGCGGCATCGCGAATCAACCCCACTTGCAGCGGCGCTGTTGCAAATAATTCACGCGCATGGCGTCTTGCGCCCGCCGCTTCGACAAACACTGGTTCGTATGCGTGAATACCATGCTTTTTGGGCATATTTCCGGGGCGTATTCGCCAAGAGATGTCAAATGGCGTTGGAAAATAGAGGTATGTGGGTATCGAAAAGATGCGCTCGTAGCCC
>DSBB01000490.1 GCA_011046175.1 Candidatus Hydrogenedentota bacterium
ATTTATTATAATCGGATTTCAGTAATTATGATACGGTTTGAACAACAGCTGAGACAACAGCAGCGGCAAATACTCGCGCCGCAAATGCAACAGTCTCTTCAAATGCTCCAGATGAACAGCATCGAGCTTGACCAGTTTATAGAACAAAACTTGGAAATCAATCCTTTTCTTGACCGGTTAAGCTCTCGCGAGATGGCGCTGTCCGAAATGCCCGCGCAACCGTCCTCGAGTGAAGAAGGGAGCGAGGAACAACTCGAGCAGGACTACGAGCAGGCGATTCTGGGGCGTTCCGACAGGGAAAGCAAATTCAACGCTGACGCGGGCGAGGTCTGGACGGCGGCGGATTGGCGCCAACGGGAAGGGCAGGATTTTTCACGCAACCCGGACATGGATGACGCCTACCGGTATTATCAGGATTCCATCACCCAGAGCGAGTCGCTGCGGGCGCATTTGCTTGACCAGATGCGCATAGCCGCCGCAACGCCGGAGCAATACACGGTTGGCGAACGCATCATCATCGGCGACATGGACAACAACGGATATTTCACCGGAGACATCGCTGAAATCGCGCAGGAACTCGATGTGCCCGAAGCAACCGTCGCCGCCGCGCTTGACACCATCAAAAAATTCGAGCCGACCGGCGTGGGCGCGTCGGATATCGCCGAGTGCCTGTTGCTGCAAATTGATGTGGAATACCCGAATGATGAACAACTCAAAACACTGGTTCGCGAGCACTGGGAAGACTTGACACGGGGGCGCATCCCGCAAATTGCGCGCGCCATGAACATAGCGCCGGAGCGGGTGGAGGAACTGAAAGGCCTTGTCAGCCGCCTCGATCCGTGGCCGGGACGCGAATACAGCAGCGGGCCGCCCGCCTACATTGCGCCGGAAGTAATGGTGGAACAAGTTGACAACGACTATATCGTCGTGTTGACGGCGGACGCCATGCCGTCCCTTGCCATCAATGACGCCTATATCAAGGAGGTGCGCAGCAAGAAAATCTCGAAGGAGGAGCGCGCCTATGTCCGCGAGAACCTCGATTCTGCCCGTTGGCTTGTGCGCAACATTGAACGACGCCAGGAAACCATCCGCAAAACCGCCCAGGCCATCATGGACGCGCAGCGCGAGTTTCTGGAAAAGGGCGTGGAATATATGAAGCCGCTCACGCTGGAGGAGGTGGCGAACAAAGTGGGGCTCCACGAAAGCACCATCTCCAGAACCGTAAACGGCAAATATATACAAACGCCCCAAGGGTTGTTTGAATTGAAATACTTCTTCTCGACCGGACTGCGCTCCGATGACGGCGAGTCGCAATCCTCCACGGCGATTTGCGCCCAGATAAAGAAGATCATCGAAGAGGAAGACAAGCACGCCCCGCTCAGCGATCAGAAGATCGCCGACCTGCTGAAAAAACAGGGCACCAATGTGGCGCGCCGGACCATCGCCAAATACCGCGAGGAAATGGGCATCCTCCCCGCGAAAATGCGCCGCAGCTATTGACGCGCCAAGAAACAGCGCGGCGCGTCTTTTGATCAATCCGTCGCCAGCCTCTATAATACGCTGAACGTTGGCCGCGCGGCGGCGCTCAGGATATCTTTCCCATACCGCAACGCACCATCTCTGGAGAACTTTTGTCGTGACCCCAAAAAGGAAGACGCTGCCCCTTTCGCCCACCTGCTTTGTGTGCGGCGAAAAGAATCACGCGGGGTTGCAGGGTTGTTTTTATATTGAAAACGACGCTGTGTGCATGCCCCTGAATGTGAAAGACCACCACTGCGGCTACCCTGCCGTGGTGCATGGGGGCATTGTCGCCGCGGCGTTGGACGAGTGCATGGCGTGGGCGGCCACCCGCGCCATCGGACGCATGTGCGTCACGGGCAAGCTCACCGTGCGCTATCACGACCGCACCCCGGCAGTCTCCGGACTGTTGGCGCGCGCCGCGGTCACCAAATCAAACAAGCGCATCGCCTATGCCAAGGCGGAATTGATTGATCAAACGGGCAAGGTCTACGCCCGCGCCGAAGGCGCGTTCATGCCGCTCAGCGCGGAGGAGACCCTTGCCGTGGATGATCACCTGATTTATCGCGGCGACGAGGAGCGTGTATTTGATCACCTGCGCGAAACGCGCAAAGAACGGACTTGAGAATTACTTGCGATGATGACACTATTCCTGTTGATGCTCGGCGCCGCAATCCCGGAAATTGAAGGCGGCGCGCTGTTTCTGGCGGGGGATCAATCGGAACGGGCGGCGCTTCATGATAATGCGGCAAAGTTGTTTCTGCAATGCGCGACGGAATCAGATGGGTTGCGACCGTATGCCTTGTCGCGCGCCGCGAAAAATCAGCGGCTCGCCGGACGCCATGCCGATGCGGAAGCATTGTTTTACCAAGTCTTGAACGACTACCCTGACGGCCCCTGGACACGGCTTACGTGGATGCGCATGGGCGATATGCGTCATCAGCAGGGACAGGTTGTGAATGCCCGGCGCTATTACGCCGATACGCTCGCCGGTCTGGAACCGCTGCCATGGTTCCTGGACAAACTCGCTTGGAACAATGCGGACTACGCCCTGGCGCTGCCAGGTTATGAGCGCGAGGGGTACGCCTATTTCCGGAGTGTTGTCGCCGACACGATTTACGTTGCGCCGCGCCGGGACGCCGCACGACGGTTGCTTACGTCATCCAATGGGGAGGATCGCCTGTGGGGCGTGTACGGGTTGGCGCGGTCGGTGAATCTGCGCGACGCACGGGAGGCCATGAGCAAAGAATTGGTGGTGATTCGCGGCGCGCAGGGGGTTGAGTTGCCGCTGTCTTCGCTGGATATTGCCCTTATGGCGGCGCAGGCCGACCCGACGGGCACGGAACAACGACTGGAAACGCTTCTCCACGCGAACCGTGAATGCCCCTGGGCGCGGGTGTGGTTGATGCTGGCGGCGCGCGAGCAGGCGGCCAACAAACAGTTTTCGACCGCGGAGATGCTGGCGCGGCTGCTTTCGTCCCATTTCCCGGACGGACGCGACGCAGGCGATGCGTGGTGGTACATCTCCGAACGCTGTGAAGCGGCGGACAACAAAGCGGGCGCGCAACGCGCCTACCGTCAGCTGCTGGACCGGCATCCCGACCATGCGCGCGCGCCGCGCGCCTTGTTTTACCTTGCCAATGCCGCCCGCGAGTCAGGACAGGCGGACGCCGCTTATGCGTTGTACGACGATCTGGGGCGGCTTTTCCCTGAAGGACGCTTTACGGCGGAAGGATATTATCGCGCCGCGCAACTGGCGGAATCGCGCAAGGACACGGAAAAACAAACGCAGTATCTCCGCCGCGCGGCAGACGTGGGATTCGGCCACTTCTACGCGCACAGGGCTTTGTATAAACTGCGGCGAACGCTTGACGGGCACCCGCCGCCGACCCGGACGCTGCGCGTGGACGGCGGCGACAATTTTATTGATCCCATGCCGGCAGTATTGGAGCGTTTTGAGCCGCACCACTTTCTGATTACGAAC
>DSBB01000563.1 GCA_011046175.1 Candidatus Hydrogenedentota bacterium
CAGGTATACTGTTGACAGAAACCTGCAAAAGCGATACGTTTCGGTATTGGTGTCGAGGCGGAAATGTGGATGAGAACTCATACAATGCATAGACAAGAAGAAACAGAGCGGCGCAGGTGTGCGTCGGGATATTGTCATTCCGGGCGCGGGCGGCGCGGCGCGGCATTGATTATCGCCCTGTCGGTGTTGCTTGTGCTGTTGTCCATCGCCATCACCTTCGCGCTTATCGTACGGTATGAAAGCGAGATGTCGCAGCAGACATTCCAGGCGGCGCGCGCCGAGAACCTGCTCGACGGCGTGCTCGCCAAAGCCATGTACCGGCTCAACCGCGACCTCGAGGACCATCCCGACGCGCTGAGCCTGGACCACAGCTGGCGCAGCTGGTACAGCGGCGCGGCCATGGTCGGCAAATTCTGGATGCGCGAAATGCAGGGCGAAAAGAGCGGCGTTGGACTGCACACCGGCGCGCAGGGGCTGGTAAGCATCAACATTGAACCGGTGGAAAGAACACTGGGACACGTCCTGTACGTGCGGTTCCCGAAGGACAACCACATTGAACCGTTGTTCCGCGGGCCGCGCACCGAACACTGGCTGTATGTGCCGCGCGAGCAGGGAACATCAATCCTGCTCTATGCCGAGCCGGGCGAGGCGGAGCTGGCGCGCGTCACCAATGCGCCCGCCGTGGAAGCGCTCAGTATTGACGCTGTAAACGCCGCCCTGGCAAGCGCGGGCAGACCAGAACGGATTCATTATTTTTCCAGCGCGGACGTTAAGGACAACCCCAACGCATATCCCTTTGTCACCGCCGATTTTTACCAGGACAACGCCGTATACGATCCCGACACCGACTTGTGGCGCCCCGCGTATGCGCCGGAACAGGTCAACACCTGGGCGGACGTGGACAGCACGGGCAGCGGCAACACGGACGCGCTGTGGATGCCCGTGGCCCGCGACATTGATCATCACGGCGACGGCATTGACAACACGCTGGACGGCATCTTCGACCCTTATCGCGACGGCGTGCCCTTGCTGGAACCCGCGCCGTTCGTGTACCACGGCCTCGGGCTGCCCGACCCGGAAACGGGGGAATTGAACGGGGACGGCTTGGATAACAATTACGACGGCGTCATAGACGAACTGGCACTGGAAAACAAATTGTTCCTCACCGTGCCGCTGCCGGGCATGGTCATGCAGGTGGACCTGAACAGCGACGGCGTGTTTGATGAATCCGATTATTATCGCGCCGACCCGCTCGATCCGGACACATGGGGCCCGGTTTATGTGCGCCTGCCCGAAACGGTCAGGGTGAACACGGTGGACGGCAAAGTCTATCTCGGCATGGACGATGTGGACGTGCTGGACAATGATCATGATCTCATGGTCAACAACTTCCGCGCATACGCATACGTCGGCCCGCATAACCGCCTGACCGGCCCCGAGTATGACTTCTATTACTCGCGCAACCAGATTCCGTCCACGCGCGCCGTGGACCCCAGCACCGGCATTGAGTACTACGACTACAACAAATGGCTTTATTTCGAGAATTACACCAAGTCGGAGTTCTCTCCGGAATGGGCGGAGATTGACCGCAACGACCCGACTTTCGTGGGCGCGCACCATCGCGGCTATCACGACATCAACGTGGATGCCGTTTTCGACGGCCCGGACAAGATCCAGATTTTTTACATGAACCAGAACGGCGTCGCCCAGCCGGTGTCCAACGCGCTCCGGGACATCCTGCGCGCGCCCAACGCGCTGCGCATCACCTGCTCCGGCGAGCCGGTCTCGGAAATCGTGGGACGCGCCGCGGTCCATATCACCGACGAGGCGGGCAAGGCCAATGTCAACGTCGGCGGCGGGTTCGTGCACACGCTCGGCGACGAAGGTGAAGGAGAAACTGGCGGCGTGGAACGCGCCCTGAACATGGGCGTCACCCCCTTTGAATACGAGACGCGGCTGCTGCCCAAGATCGGCATACTGCGCGCGCCGGAACTGTGGGGCATGCGCACCGGCGCCGCCGAGGGCGAGTTCGAATTGTTCACCGCCGTTCCGGCGGAGTATGAAGGCGACATCAGCGCGCCCGGCTACGGGCTGGTGGACGACGACGGCAACGCGCTGCTCCTCGCTTTCTCCGGGCGCGACGATTCGGGCTCGGGACTTGTGGACGACGGCCTGCGACTGCCGCGGTTGTCGCCGGCGGGACTGGAACTCCTGGCGGGCGGCGTACCCCCGATCAACGTGCAGCCCCTCGCCGGCTGGGAACTTGGCGCTGATTATAATTTTGCAAAATCCTTCGCCCGCCTCGGTCGTCTCGAAGGCATAGACGAGCCGGGCGAGCTGCGCCTGTTCAATCCGTGGCGCAACCTGGTGGCGGAAAATATAGGCGGACTGGACTACGGCGCCCACGGCGACCGGCTGCTCCTGCGCAAGGAGGAGCTGAAAAAGCATCACGAAATCGGCGCCGCGCGCTGGGAATACCTGCGCAACATTGTCACCGTCAACAGCGACACGCGCAACATCTTCCACGCGCAGGGCGTCGGCGTGCAGCGGCCCTACCTCAAAATTGACCCGAACTACGCCACCCATCAGCAACTGGCCGCAACGCTGCTCATCAGCGGACGCGCCACCAACATTATCGAGCGCGTTTTCGCCCTTGGCCCGAATACCATGAACCCGTGGGCAACCGACCTTTACAATAACGACATCGCGGTATACCGCGCGGTGCGCGATTTCGCCGAGGGGCTGCGCCAGTTCGACATGTCCTACACGGGCCGCCTGTATGGGCAAGTCCCGGCGCCGCCCACCGCCGCCAACCCCTATGTGGGCGCGTATTTCCCCGCAGACCCCGTCTTGCAGACCATGCGCCTCGCCGTGGACATCGCGTCCGCGCGCGACCGAAGCGCGGCGCGACATAAACTCGTCACCGAAAACATCCTGCGCAACCCGGACGTGTACGCCCGTTATTTGAAGACAACCCCCGACCTGCTCAACCCGCCCTTTGAACAGCCCAACGAGCGCGAGCGCATCGTAGACAATGAACTGCTTCCGGTTGGCGATATTCAGGAATATCTGCAACTGGACCTCGGCATTACCACCGACCAAAAACGGCTCATCGCCACAGACCTGTGGTGGAAAAACGAAACCGAAACAACTGTACCCGGCGAAGACCGGCTGTTCCAATACGTCGCCGCGTCCAGCGAAGCCGTCAAAATCAATGAACTCATGGTGCGGCCCGTTAGGCGCGTGGAAGCGGAGACGCTGCCCGCCCTATTGCAGCGGGCAACATGGTGGTACGATGGAATAGATGAACCAGACGACTGGCCACTCGGATATGTGCCTAACCTTGATCCAGCATATTATCCAGGCATGTTGCTCTTCGATGTAATCACGCCGCAACCGTTTGCGGTCCCTTCACTGTCCGATCCCTCTTTGGACGCATGGCATCTGCGTTCCGCGTACGACACCGCCGCAGGACAACAACCCATCCTCGGCGAACG
>DSBB01000107.1 GCA_011046175.1 Candidatus Hydrogenedentota bacterium
AAATAATACTGACGGAGCCGTTGCGTTGGTATGGCAAGAGCGCCCTTGCTGCCGTCCGGGCGCAGTCGCGCGTCCACATCATACAGGATGCCGTAGCGGGTCGGCTCCTTCAGCGTTTTGAGCGTAACCGAAGCGACGGCGGCGAAGTACTCTGTGGGAGACAATTGCATGGCGGACGGCATGAACTCTGCGGACGGGTCGGGCTGTGGGTGATCGCGCGTCAGACCGGACGCCGGCGCTCCTGCGGAACCGTCGTCTGCGTCCGGTGACTCATCATATACAAAAACCAGATCAAGGTCGCTGCCGTATCCCATTTCCCTGCCGCCGAATTTGCCCAACGCCAGCGCGGCGAAGGGAATGCCGGTGGGGCCGTAGCGCGCGCGCACGGCCGCTCGCGCGCGTGTCAGCACCGCGCCTACGACGAACTCCGCCAGCTGCGTAAGCTCATCGCCCACGGCCGCAACGGAAATGCCTTTAACAAGTTCGCGCAGCGCGATCTTCAGCATCTCCCCGTCGCGAAGGCGATACAGCGCGGGCGCCGGATTCGCAGCGTGCTCGAGTACATCACGTTCCGCATCCAACTCTTCAACGGTTGATGGCGCGTCAAGATATCCGGGCGTGCCAATCAAGTCCAACATGCTGATGTCGCGCACCAGCATCTCAGCGAGATAATCGCTGTTGGAAATAATGGCCGTCAGGTAGCGTGTCAGTTTGGGATTATATTTTAGCAGATTGTACAAGGTGGCGGGAGTCGGCAACAGGGACAATATTTGCCCGAACCGGGCAAGCGCCGTGTCCGGCTCCGGTGTTTGCGCCAGCGCGTCAATTAGAAACGGCGTGATGGCGGCAAATTGTTGCGCAGTATCGCGGGTGTAGGGCGCGTGCTCGGGTCCATTCGCCAACAACAGCAGTTCCCCCCGAGCCTTTTCCGCTTCCTTGAAACCGCTCGTGCGCAATCTTTCCAGTCCCGCGACGCATGCCGCGCCCGGATCAAGCAATTCCATGACCCACAAGTTTCCGTCCCCTTTGACCGCGAGAAACTGCTCGAGAATAGCGCGGTTCTCCGCCGCGCGCTCGCGGTATACGTTCATAAAGGATTCCGCCGTATGGTACCCCAGCCGCCGCGCGAGCAATGCGAGTTCCTCCTTGTTTTCCGGCAGCACGTGGGTTTGTTGTCCTCCTTCAATTTGCAGACGATGTTCGATGCGCCGCAGAAAAATATAATTCCGCTCGAGGGTTTCCGCCTCAAACGGACTCAAGCGTTGTCGTTCTCCCAGGGCGCGAATCGCCTTAATGGTGCTCTGGGCGCGCGCTTCCGGCCAGCGTCCGCCATGCAGCAACTGGAGCATCTGGACGGTGAATTCAATGTCGCGTATGCCGCCGCGTCCCAGTTTTACCTCCCGCTCCGTGCGGTCTTTGCCGGCCACGATCGCCTCCGTTTGCTGTTTGACGCCGCGAATATCCTCGAGCGTTGCGTCATCAAAGTATTTCGGATAAACAAAGGGGCGCAGTTGTTCCAGAAAAGTTTCCCCCAGTTCGAGGTCGCCGGCGCAGGGACGCGCCTTGATCATGGCCTGCCGTTCCCAAGCGCGTCCGTATGTGCTGTAATATGCAACGGCGTTATCGAGCGATGACGCAATGGGCCCGCTTTTGCCGAAGGGGCGCAGCCGCATATCCACACGAAAGACGCGCCCTTCGGATGTCTGTTCGGACAACGCCTTTATGATCAGTTCGGCCAATTTTCGGAAATACTCTTCGGTGGATGCGCCCTGCTGCGTATGACCGTCCGCGCTGTAAAGAAAAAGCAGGTCAATGTCAGAGCTGAAGTTAAGTTCGCCGCCGCCCAGCTTTCCCAACGCCAGAACACAGAATGAGATTGAATGGTTCCGGGCGTCTTCAACAAGCGGCATTCCCATCTGCGGTTCGAGGTGTTCCCGCGCGGCCCGGCATGCGGCTTCGATCATGACGTCGGCCAACATGGAAATATCGGCGACTACTGAATCAAGGGGCGCGTGCGCCACCACTTCACGCGCGGCGATGCGCAACAATTCCATACGCGAATGCCTGCGCATCCAGACGCAGCGCTCTTCAAATGCGTCGCGGTTCTTGAACGCGTTCTCCATTTCTGACAGGGCTTCTTTTCGGGAACGGGCCCGATCAAGCGGCGCCTCCGTCCACAGCCATGCGCCGTATTCCGGATTCCTACACAGGATATCGGTCAGAAGTGATCCTTGTGAAAACAAGGCAACCAACAGGCGCAGATAACGAGGACTTGAAATCATCATGGCGGCTTCGGTTGCCGCGCTTATACTGCGCTCCAGAAAACGCGACAAACCCAGTACCGCTTTCAACGGGTCCGCAGCGTCGGCAAGGGCGTCCGCCAGCGGCGCGGCAATATCCTTTCCCGCCAAATCGCCAATAGCGTTCAGACATACCGCCGCCGTTTCATGGTCTTTGTCGGGAATATGCGCCAGCGCTTCTTCCATGATGAACCCACTAGAAAATTTACGCCTCGGCGGCGTTCGCCGCCTTGATGCGTTGCTGCAATTCCTGAAAACGTTCGAGCCGGGCATAACGCCTGAATTGCGGCTTGTTAATAATCTTGTCCGCCACCGCCGCATCCAGCGAACACAGCGTTTCCAGCGCGTCCATAAGGGTTTCATTGTTTTCCGGCATGCACAGCGCGTAAAACAAACTTATGAGCGCCCATGTTTCGGCTTGTTCGGGTTGCAACGCCCGCACCATTTCAATTTCGCGCAACGCCTCCTCCCGTTTTCCCGTCTGCGCCAGAGACATGCCAAGCAACGCCCGGGTATGCACCCATTCCGGGGCAATGGCCACGCATTTTCTGAATGCGGGCAGCGCTTCATCATAGCGTTGCGCGCCATAGGCCTCCGTGCCACGTTTCAGCCAATGGCCCAGGCGGCGCATGCGATAGTAACGCGCAACGAATTGCAGGCCGATGACCACGGCGGCTATGGCGACAAGATAGAGGAGGTTATACATTTAATACTTCAATGCCTTAAAACCACGATCAAAAGAACAAGACGATTCACGCGGTAACACTTTGAATAGGATGTATGGGACGTATAGGACAACTATGCTTTTCATCTAACGCGGGCTGCGCCCGCAACCCAGATTTGACTATTCTCTTTGTATGTTGTTCACGCTTCAGCGTGCGGCAGTAGTACACAAACTCTGAGTCATACACGCAACCCCGCACGCTGAAGCGTGAACAACATACCCAACTTCTTTTTCTCGATCGCGGTTTCTGGCCGATAAGGTACTACCAAACACAATTGTATGAACAACATGCGGCAAACTGACAAAAAATTGTCAGTCAACCGAATAAGCTTTTTCAGTTGTCCTGCCAACTGAAAAACTTCGTTGGACTAAACGCGCAAATGAGAATCACTGGAAGTCGGCGCGCTAACGCAACCCCGGAATTATCGTCATTGCGAGGTACGAAGCAATCTCTCTGCACA
>DSBB01000010.1 GCA_011046175.1 Candidatus Hydrogenedentota bacterium
ATGGACTGGCGGCATCTGCGCCGCGCCGTCGAGAAGGGCGCGCGCTTTGTCATCGGCCCGGACGCGCACCGCATCGCCGGGCTGCACAACATGTATTACGGCATCGGCGTCGCCCGCAAGGGCGCGCTTATGCCGGAACATATTCTGAACTGTCTGTCTGTGGAACAATTTTTGAAATGGCGAAAATCATAAGAATATCCCGACAGGAGCGCGAACGCGCTGAAGCGATATTTGAGCGTCTGCAAACGGCATACCCGGACGTGCGCTGCACGCTCGACTACAAGAGTCCGCTGCAACTGCTCATCATGACCATCCTGGCCGCGCAATGCACCGACGCGCGCGTGAACATTGTCTGCAAGGAATTATTCAAGCGATACAAGACGGCGCAGGATTTTGCCGACGCCGCGCCGGGCGCGTTGGAGAAGGCCATCCATGCCTGCGGCTTTTTCAACCAAAAGGCAAAAAGCATTCGAGGAAGTTGCGCCATCCTGCTTGCGGAACACGGCGGCAACGTGCCGGAGGATATGGAGGCGCTGCTGCGGCTGCCGGGTGTGGGACGCAAGATCGCCAATGCCGTGCGCGGCGAATGTTTCGGCAAATCCGTCGTGATTGTGGACACCCATTGCAAGCGCGTCGCCCACCGTCTTGGCTTCACCAGGCAGACCGAACCCGCCCGCATTGAGCGCGATCTCATGGCGCTGTGGCGCGAGGAACACTGGACGCTCTTCTCTCATTTCATGGTGTTTCATGGCCGCGCCGTATGCCGCGCGCGGTCGCCCCAATGCGACGGTTGTGTCGTGGCGGATTTATGCCCCTATCCGACGCGCAGAAAGAGAGCGGCGAAATGAAACTGAACAAGCGTGTTGCGGCGACAAACACGGACACAACACCGCCTTCGTCATCATGGGTTGTGGTGTTCGCGGGGACTTATGTATTCGTAGCGCTCGCTGTGGACACGCTTGCCGTATTTGATGTCTCGTGGCCCTTTGACTGGGCGGTTTTTCAGTGGCGGCCTGAGTCGCTCTGGCGGATGCTGGGAGCAGCCCCGCCGGACTGGGCGCGCTTTTCCCCTGTGAACCGCATTGACCTGTTCAAATTCCTGTTCTGGTTTGTCATTCCTTTCGCGTTGTGTGTGCGCTGGATGGACTGGCGCTGGTTCTCCCCGCGCGGTTGGAAGCGAAATGACTGGCTGCTGCTTGGCGGGATGGTTCTATTGGGCAGTCTTGCGGTGGCGAGTGTGCGATTCATTCCCGCGCTGCGCAATGTCTATCCCAGCATGGGGCATCTCCCCGCCGACATACGCCGCACCTACTGCATCGGCTATTTACTGTGGACGGCGTCTTGGCTGCCCGGGTGGGAGTTCATGCACCGGTATTTCCTGTTGCGCGTGGTGATGCGCCGGTTCCCGCGATACGGCTGGCTGCTTATCCCCTTGTCCGAGACGCTGTATCACCTGCAAAAACCGCTGCTTGAAGCGGGCGGCATGGCGGTGTTCTCTTTGTTGTTGACCTTCTGGGCTGTAAAACGCCGCAATCTGCTGCTGCCTTTTGTGGCGCACCTGTATATTGAGATACTGTTGCTAATCGTCCTTGTTTATCTACTCTAAAACTTGTAGTGTTTTTATGGGGTGTCCGATTGGTATTACGAGCCGGGGGAATGACTCATGGGAATGGGCGGAACACTGGATGGCAGGCATGGTTTAGCGATTTGAAAGAAATGTGTCTATTGTCATCCCAATATCCCGGGCGATTTGCCGCAGCAAAATGGGGGATATATCGCGTCCTGAATGGACCGCAACAGTGGTCCCTCTGCCGTCGGGATGCCGGAATTGTTTGTGCGCACCCCGCTGCCGCACCTCGGCAAATCCGAGCTTATTCAAAATCGCGATGACTTCCACGGATTTCAGAACGGGATACTTCCCCATCCCTATGCGACCTCAATGTGTTGTGTGCCAACGAATTCACTTTCCAATCGGGGATCACCGTCTTCGAGGAGCATGGCGATGACTTCGCGCAAATTGGCAATGAGTTCATCTACTGTTTCACCTTGGGAATGGGCGCCGGAAAATCCGGGAATATATCCCACATACAACCCGGTATCCGGGCATCTTTCAATCACTGCCGTATATGCTTTCATGGCGCAAATCCTTATGATGATAGTGTTTTCTGCTGGGAGCATAGTAATGCAGGAGGAGTATGCCATGCAAATGGGCCATAGACGCAGTCCTTACGGCACGGACTGCGATTCTGGGCGACAGTACTATCATCTCGCATGTGCGCACGTGTTGTCGGAATCGTTGGAGGCGGGATTTGACCAATTGGCGGAATGCCTCATACAAACGCAGATTACCTGGGCAGAGGTTGAAAATGACCCTTGTTGGGATGATGGGCGAGGGCACCAAAGATATCAGGAGCTGCAGGACAAATATGGGGTGACCGCAATTTGAGGAGGCTGGTTACTCGGTCGTCAGCATGCCCGCGATACACGCGGTGGTGAAAGCGGCGAGCGTTCCCGCGGCCATGGCGCGCAGGCTCATGCGGGCGATGTCGCCGCGCCGCTCGGGCACAATGGCGGACATGCCGCCGATGAGAATGCCGAGGCTTCCGGGGTTGGCGAAGCCGCACAGCGCATACGTGGCGATGGTGACGGTGCGCCTGCTGATCGCCTCTTCCGCGATAAGTCCCTGCATCTGCTGATAGGCCAGAAATTCGTTGATGATGGTCTTGGTGGCGAGCAGTTCCGCCAGCGGCCCCACATCGCGCAGGGGCACACCCATGAGAAAGGCAAATGGACGGAACAGATAGCCCGCCAGCGTTGTTGCGGACATGCCGGTTGCCGCCAGCGTCGCCTGGTCAACAAGATAGATGAGACCCACAAACACAATGAGCAACGCGCCCACGTTCAACGCCATGTTCAACCCCACGCTCGCACCCCGGCTCGCCGCGTCAAAGACGTTCTCGCTTTCCACATCCATCACGAAATGACCGCCGGCAGCGGTCTCCGGTTTACCTGTTTCAGGGATCATCAGCTTGGAGATGGCAATGGCGGCGGGCGCGCTCATGAGTGACGCCGCAAGGAGGTGTCCCGGCTCCGCGCCGAATCCGGCGTAGGCGACCATGACGCTTGCGGCGATGGTGGCGAGGAACGCGGTCATGATGGTGAACAACTCGGAGCGCGTCATGTTTTTCAGATAACTCCCCACGGCGGACACCGACTCGATGCCGATGAACACCAGCAGCGCCGTGACGAAGGTTTCCGCGCCGGAGGTCTTCAGCGTGCGCCGCATCAGCCAGGCCATGCCGCGCACCGTTGCCTGGATAACGCCCAGATGCTGCAATATCGCCGCTATGCCGGATACGAATATGATGACGGTAAGCACATTGAAAGCGAATACCGCGCTGATGGGAAAAAACTCCTGGGCAACCAGTTCGCCGTCCGGGCCGGGCGTATAAGCGCGTTCGATAAGAAAAAAGCGGGTAAG
>DSBB01000403.1 GCA_011046175.1 Candidatus Hydrogenedentota bacterium
CTATACGCCCTGCGCATCAATGATTTTCTCATGGTAACCTTTCCCGGCGAACCTATATGCGTCATAGGGACGGCGGTGAAAGAAGCCGTGCGCGGCGCGGGCGTCAAGCACCCCTGCGTGGCGTCCTTGACGACGGACCATATCGGGTATATTCTCACTGAAGAGGAATATCACAAAAGCGGCTACGAAGCAACCGCCTCATTCTACGGCGCCGGCCTCGGAAAGATTATGCTGCAAGAGGCCGTCGCGCTGGGCATGGCCGCGACAGAATAATCTTTACGCGGATTGTGGCGTTTCGCAATTGGAATTGCGGCAGCGCCGCGTTCACAAAACGGAACGTGTTGTCCTGCGCATACGCGCAATCGCAATGGCGGCCACCAGCGCCGCCGCCGCCGCCAACGCGGCCACGCCGGATACGGGCAGGCTGCCTTCAGAAAACACTATCAATTCAAAGGGGTCGCTTTCATATAAGGCCTTGCTTTCGTCGGTAACAACCAGCCGGTACAGGCCCGCATCGCTTAACGTTGCCGAGGAGATAACGAAGGTGTCGGTTTCCGCGCCGATGATGATTGCCTCGTCTTTGTACCATTCAAAGACGACGTCGCCGACCAGAACGGGCAATACGGACCGCAGCACCACCTCCTGGCCTTCCTCCGCCCAGCCTGTCCCGACGATGCGCACCGTCAGGCCCGGCGCCGCGGCGATGGCCTTGATGCACATGTTGGTGTTTGCCCAACCGCCGCCCTGGGCGTGAATATCAACAAAGCCTGAGCCGGTTCCGCTCATGTAACTCTGTCCGGTCGCCGCCGTCGGCTGCGCATACCCTGACACGACGCCTTCCAAAGGCAGCGGGTATCCCCAACCGGGCGTTTGATAGCGCACTTTGACGGAGAACGGCTGTTCCTGGACAACATTCACCGCGACAGGCAGATCAACCACGTGATATCCGGCATGTTCAAACACGCCCGACACCGTTGTCACGGGATTGTAGAAATTGCCGCCCGATATGCCGCTGTCGTAAACGGTGATCTCATAGGCGGTGTTGTTGGTCAGCGCATACGTGCCCACGGCGACAACGGCTTCGTTCTCCACGGCGGTGAATACGTTCGCGCCATAGGCGGTCTCGCCGGAGTAGCCGGCATATCCGGTCATGCCGAGAGGATCGTATTCATACAGCCTTCCGTAGGCGTTGGGCGACTCCAGATGGAAAAAGCCCGCCGCTTCTTTCACGGCAAGGGTGTCGTAATACGAAATGTAAAAATAGCCTCCTTCGCCCCAAGTGTCGCCCCAGCTGTTCTTGCATATCCACGCGCCCGGCCCCGGCGCGCCGCTCACCGATTTCGCATCGTCCCAGCCGACGACAGTTACCATGTGGTCTTCGCTGCCCGGGGATGCGGTTGAATAATACGTGGCGTCGGCGCTGTTGTACCGCGAGTCGTCATAATACATCATGGTTGACAGCGCGCCGAAATCCATAAGCGCGTTTTGGATTTCAGTGCGGTCGCCGCCGGCGGCGGTGAAGACGGGCGCGTAGGTCAACAGTTTTTGCGGCGGCGGCGCGGGGCTCGGAGACGTGGAAGAGTAGGGATCATAAGGGTCTTCACTTTCAAGAAGCGGGCCGTCCCAGCGGGAAAGATAGGCGGCGGCAATTTGGTTGTTGCCTCCGTCACAATGTCCCAGCACGAATCCGTGGGTATTTTTCATGTGATTCTCCGAGAAATCGAATGTCTCGCCATTGTGGATTTTCAGCCAGGACTCGAGCGCCGCGCACGCGGCAAACGCCCAGCATGCGCCGCAACTGTATTGGTTCTTTACCGACGTCACCCCGTCCGTATCACGCAGATCAAAGGCCGCAGGAGGCGTGTCTTTGGTTTTTATGGGACTCAAATGCGACCAATCCACCGGTGCCGGCACATAGCCGTGACTCGCGCCGGAAGCGGCGCTTTTCCCGCTCAGCCAATCCTGCAGCGCCGGGTTTACGGGGCCTTTTTGCGGCTCATCGGCAAACGTCCCTGACGCGACAAGCACGACCGGCACAAAAAGAAACACCAGTATTGCCGCCCTTGCAAAACTTGAAATACGTTGTTTCATAAGTCCATCTCCTGTTCATAGTATGCAGACCGCTGCCAACATAGAAAGGGCGAGACTTTTGTTCGTCCCGCACTCAAAACTGCCGTATCATGCACATTATACCATGAAAAAGGACTTTCTGTATCGCATTTGTTCTGCTTTTGTCCCGTTTCCCGTCGTTGTTAAGCGGCTGAAATGTTATGTAATTATATTGTCGGCATGACATAATAAGACCGTATGCCGCAAAGCTGGTATTTCCGGCATACGCGGGCAATGAACCGGCGCCGCCGCATCCGTCCGGCGAACGACTGTTGCGCTGCGTCGAATCGGGCCGTTGCGCGGGTGGCGCAGGCTTTACGCGGACCATGTGTTGCAGGCCAATCTCGGCGCGGACTTGGATTTTTTGATTTAACGCGCTTTCACTATCATGCACGATGAATGCCGCGTCCACATGACGCTCGCGGTTATACCGCGTCAGGACGCCTTCTTCGCAAACAATCCCTTCAGTCTGCCAAGCATCCTGCTCATGAACCCCTGTTGCTGCGCGGCTTTTGACGGCAATTCTCCCTGCGCGATTTTGTATACCCGCAACAGTTCATCGCGGAATGCGTGCGCCGTGGGAAAGCGCTTGTTGGGATCGGACGCGGTGGCCTTACGAATAAATTCATCCGCTTCGGGCGGCAACTCCGGGCAGAGGTCGGTTATTTTTTCGTCAAATTTGGGGCGCCTCCCCGCGAGCAGTTCAAAAAACATGATGCCCATCGGATAAATATCGGCGCGTTTGTCCACCTTTGCCGCGTTCATTTGTTGCTCGGGAGCAATGTATTCGATGCGCCCGAGATTTGTCCCCACGCATGTCAAATCCTTGTATCTGTCGTCCAGTTTTGCCAGACCGAAATCCAGGAGCCGCACCGAGCCGTCGGCAAGCACCATGATATTCTCCGGCGCCAAATCACGATGAATGGTGAGACGGTGCGCATGATTCAACGCATCGGCCACAAGGCACAATACCCGCACGACAGAATTCAGGGGTAGTTTCTTGCGTTCTTTGAGCCATTGACGCAGGCTTTTTCCGTCAACATATTCCATCACATAAAACAACATGCCCTCCCATTGGCGGGCGTCGTAAATTTTCATGATGTTCGGGTGATTCAAGCGCATCAGGGTATTCGCTTCGCGAACAAAGCGCACGGCGGCATGCGGACTTTGAGCGTACTTGGGCAACAACGTTTTTAACGCCTTCTCCTGCCCGGTGGCGGCGTCGGCGACCAGATACACCGCTCCCATTCCGCCTTGCCCGAGCTTGCACTTGACGACGTACCTGTCGGCAATTGTGCCGCCTATTTCTATAGTGGACATATCATACAACCCCTGCTATTCATA
>DSBB01000494.1 GCA_011046175.1 Candidatus Hydrogenedentota bacterium
ACCAATTATCTTGTACAATAATCCTTCCTGACTTTACTCCATGTCCCCAGAAGGTAAAGACATTATTGAATGCAATCGCACTATAGACCTCATTAGCCGTTGGTTTTTTCATATATGTTACGACATAGCCATTATCACTCAACGCTGATGGCGATACAGGGTTGAGCAATGCACTGATACCAGCGTCACTCCCATTCACGCAAAGTGCTTTCTTGTCAGTATCAAACACCGCCTTCACATAATGTGTTTCTTCACCGGCGGGAATATGGAACAGGCTGCCTTCACCCCACCAGTTCATGTAGACGGTGAGCGGGCCGGTGATGACTTCATCCTGTTGTGTCCATGAATTCCACCTTGTCGCTATTTGCCATTGCCCGCCACTATCCTTGATTTCCCAATGGCTGAATGTCCATCCCGGGCAGGCGGTGGCGGTCATTTTCACGCGGTTGGACTCCGGAAGTTTCTCCGGCAAAGCGCCACCGTCATAGGGGCCTGTCGTATACCGTTTCGGATTCCAGTATGATCGGAAATTATCGCTGGCAACAACGCCCTGGCCTGCGACTTGAACATCCAGTGATACCGTCTTGGTAAGGTGCGCCTCGAACACCGTGCTGCCGATTTGGGCAAGAGGTTTGCGCCGCAAAAAATATCCCGCGCCCGGCAGCGGGTTGAGTGTGGGAACCAAATGATTAGTCACGCCGTCTACAGGACGCACCCAGCGCCAGAAGGCCAGGTCGTATCCCCGATGCGGCTGACACTTGGCGCTGAAGTTGTTGGGCGTAATGGACATGCTTTTGAAAAACGGCGCAGGGCCAATGGAATTGATATCTGACGCCGTGAAGATGTCCGCCGTACCCTCGCCGCGCAACGAAACAATACCGGTGTAAAACACCGGCCATTCATCAAAATCATCCCGCACCCAAAACGCTTTGTAAACATGATTGCCTTCCGCCTTTACGATAAATGAATCGCTCCATTGATATCCATAATTGGCCTGCACATCACGCTTGCTGCTTTCCCAATAATACGGAACATAACCGGGCTTGGGCACCGCATACACCATAACCTCGCTTCCATATTCATACAGGACCTCGTCAGGGTCAAGGTACACCGTGCCCAAGTTTGGGTTGCTATTCTCCACGTAGATGCTCACATATCTGTCCCGGGGAATAACCGATACAGAGGTGTTGCCGGTCATGTACAGATAAATGGTGGCGTCCTGAGAATAAGAGGCAAGATGCGAAGGCGGGGAAACCGACCAATACCATATCAATTTTCCCCCCGGCACTTTATAGGTTATCATAACCAGTTCGCCCATGTTGTACATCCAGCCTGCGCTTGATCTGTCCGGGTCTACGGTATACCGCGCGGCGTCTTCCGCGCCGGACAGCCGGAACATGGGCGCGTCGCATTCGCACGGCGCCCACGGATGTTCCGGCGGCGGGGGCGGCGGTTGCGGCTCTTCACCGTCGCAACCCGCGACCAGCGCCGTCACAGCCGCAAGCAAACATAATCCGATGATGATTTTCGCGCGTGCGGCGCGGTCACGCCGCGCAGTCTCTTTCGCTTTCATTATAACACATCCTTCCTCCGGCTGGTTTGGCCTTCCCGTTGAAATTGCTTGACAACGTAGACGCGGCATCCCTGCCGCGTTGTTCCGGCGGTTATTGCGGCATGTAACGCGGCAGGGATGCCGCGTCCACGTTGGTGGTTTCTTGGTATGAAAAAGATTGGCGACATGAGTGGCGTCCGTTGTGGGTTGCTCTTATTCGGGTTCGCGTTGTTTTTGTTCGAGCAGCGCCTGGCGCAGCGGCGCGGAATCGGCGTGGTCAATGATGTGGTCCAAGAGCGCTTCCTTGTCGAAATCGGGTTTCATCCGCTTCTGGATGCGCGCGTGGTGTTCGATGGCGTCCAGACTTGCCGCCACCGGGTCTTCCCGCAGCGCGGCGATGGCGTCCAGCGCCCGCTGCGCCGCCTGCGTTTCCGGGAAATGTTCCGCCAGCGCCTGATACGCCTGTTCGGCGGGCGCGTAGCGTCCGTAGCGGGTGAAGTACCGCGCCGCTTCATGCGCCGCCCACAGCGACTCCACGTACAGGTTGCGTTCCGGCGTGGGCGGGAAGGGCCCGCGCGGCCACAACTGCGCCAGATGCGCGCGCACGAGGCCGTCGTTGCCGTCCATGAGCGCGAAATGGATGAGGATGAGCCGCGCCAGCGCCTCGTCCGCCGTGCGCGGCATGGGCCGGGACAATCGTTGCAACGCGCCGCGCAACAGAGCACGCCATTTCGTTGTCAGTTCCAGTTTGTCAATGAAGCACAGTAGCGCGTAGCGCACGTCCGGGTCCCGCGCCTCATTGAGCAAATCGGCCAGTTGCGAGATGGTTTCGTCGTCAATGTCTTTGAGGTTCAGCGACGGCAGCGCCTGCTTGAGCGCCCGCAATCCCGCTGACACCGCCAATATGGGCTCCTCCCGTCCGCCCGCGTACAACACGTCGCGAAACAGATGCACGTCGCGCTCGCCGGCCATGGACGCTTCCTTGACCGTGCGCCACACGGACATCTCGACGACGTGGCGCGACAGGCTGAGGTTTGGATAGCGCAACACCATCTCGGCGACGGCGCTGTGGTATTCGTTCTTGTTCTGCGGCATGTTGGGCAGCCAGTAGGGCGCGGCGCGCACAAACAGCGAGGCGACCTTGACCGCCTGATGTTCCTCCTGCGACGTGGTCTTGAGGCCGTGGTAGCCCAGGAACCGACGCGCCTGGCCGGGCATGCCCGCGCGCAGTCCGGACGCAATGAGCCGGTCGGTAACGTGGTTCTCTTCATCCACCACGTGGTTCAGGAACATCATCCAATCATTGAAGTCCGTCAGCGACGCGGCGATGAACACCAGCAATTGCGCCGGACCGATGAGCGCCTCGACCAGCGCGGGATCGTCGCCGGGTAATTCGCGCGCTGCCTCAAAGAGCAACACCCCGGCGTCATAGGCCGCGCCGGACGTGGCCAGGGTGAAGGCCATTTCATATTCCTGTTGCAGCGGCGGCGGTTGCGCGGCAGCAGTAGTTGCCATAATAAACGCGGCGAGACAGAAGAGGCGAACGGAAAGCCAATGGTTACGAGAAGTCATGGCAATGCTCCTTGCGTTGGGGGAGGTATTGTGAATGGAAACGGATGCACCGGTAGCGGTGGGGATTTACAATACTGGTGGAACAGCAAGAGGAAGGATAGTCGCGAAAGAAGGAATTGAAAGGCGGAATGGCGTGTACGCGGGTTACAACAGCGGCAACAGCTGATGACGGGATGCCATATTGCAGAGAAGAGATTGTACCCCCCCCGTGATATGCGCGGTAAACATAATTGCGCAAGACGCACACTGCCCAACGGCGGTTGCCATAGCAGTAATTATCCGATAGTTTACCGTCATGACCATCTCCTATATCACTTTTATAA
>DSBB01000287.1 GCA_011046175.1 Candidatus Hydrogenedentota bacterium
CTTTCAAAATATCAAGAACGCCATACTTCAAAAACCATGGATTCCTGTATCTGGATATTCATAAGCGTGAACGGCTAGACAGTTACAAACCGGGAGTCATTCCTTGAAACTTTTGAATGACCAAGGGTATAAAGACTGTATGAGGTGACTTGGATATTGGAGACAGGCAGGGTTTTGTGAGACATTGCAACAAAGCCATGCCTTGATGGTATAATGCAAGAGTGAAGTTGTTTTTGTTTTCGAGATTTGGACAAGAAGCTTGCTATTTTAAGGAGAAAAGCGAACAACGGGATAGAGGAAACGGCATTTTTCCCAGCGGGAAAAGCAGTTATGAGTGAACGCCCCGAAATATACGCCGAGTGGAGAGTCATACTATTGTTGACGCTTTTTTTTGTTGCGCCGGCCACCGACACTATGGCAGAATCTAATTCAATACCGCCAGAGTCGGTGGACGCCCAGAAGATATTCTGGGGTGCGACAGGCAAATTTGAAAAGCCAGGTTCTGTTGACTATGTGGCCATTGTTACCGCAACGGAAGAATATCAGCAGGCGCGAAAAGTCGAAAGCGGCACGGCACGCTACTGGATATTGGTTAACAAGGCTAATGAATCCGCGGTACGCGCCATTAGCGCCGTCGGCCGTGAAACCGATTACGATTTGATTGTATTAAAAGGCTATTTGGAAAGCTTGGACCCCCCCATCGAAACGGAAGACATCACCGAACTGGCGCTCGCGAAACTAAAGCATTAGGAACATATTAGAGCGCATGACACCAGTAAAAGCCCCATCCGGGGAACATACAGCAAAGCGCCGGAGCATGTGGTATATATGCGGTACGGCTTGTCTTGTTTTGGCCTTTTACGCTTGCACAACAACTGACGGGGGGCGCCCCGCTTCTGACGCATGGGCCACGCCCATGGGACATGGGCCCGTCGGTTCCTCTCACGCAAGCGACCCCGCCACAGCAGCAAAAGAGTTGTCCGTGGCACGCCGCATGGTCCAAGCAAACGAGTTTTCCCTCGTAATCCCGCGATTACAGCAAATTATCAGCAAATATCCGGGAGACCCCGCCGCTATTGACGCCCGTTATTATCTGGGGCATTCTTATTACGCGGTGGGCGCCTATAACGATGCGTTGCGTTATTTGAATGAATACATTGAACTCGCGCCCGATGGCCCCCATGTTGACAGCAGCCGTGAAATCACCGCGCGTCTCACGGATGAGGCGGTGGAGATCACGCCGACAGAACTCGAGGCCCAGGCATCAACGCTTCAGTCGGCAATAGACGCCGAACCGGACAACATGGCGACAAGGCTTGAACTGGCCAATCTCTATTGGGAACAGGGAAAATACGAAAAGGCGGGCATGATCTATGCCGAATTGCTCCAACGCTGGCCTCGTTTGGAAAACGATCTTGTGGTAAAAAGACGCATTGAACGCAGTAATACGGGACAGATTACCATATTAACGCCCGAAGAAGTCGAACGCAGACATCGCGAAGCGGAACCACTGGTAATCTATAATGTGTCTTCATTCAGGAGCGGGCGTTTTGAAGGCTGGCCGGCAACCTCGCACGAACGCTATTACAACGTCACAGGTCAGGCGGTCAATCAAAGTCAGACGCTGTTGGATGATGTCCGGATCATTGTTACCATTTACGGACTTGGACACATGGTTTATGACACCAAGACAGTAAACATAGGCGCTCTCCGGCCAGGTGAAGTTCGTGCTTTTAGCGTTCAATTTTCGCAGTTTGACAATATCCATAACATTGCGCGTCATGAATGTGTGGGAACATTTCGTCGCTAAACCGGATTATTACTCGTAATCATGAAACTACCGATGCACATAGCGTTGAGCATATTTTTGTTCGCCGGCGCCGCTGTCACACAAGAACAGAAACAAGTAAACGTTTCTGTCAAGATCATTGAATTCCAAACCTCGAAAGGGACGCAAACAGGTCTCAGCGCGTACTTCCAACAGCGAATGCAGCCGCGCCCCTACGGGCAGGTTGCCACAGGCAAAGGCGTTATCAGCGCGGCGTCACTCGCTTTCCCGGGCAGCGCCTCCGGGATTACGCTTTTCCTTGACCAACTGAGCACCTATTACGGCGATTTCGAGGTGGTGTTGCAGGCGTTGGTGGACCAGAACCGCGCCTTTATTCTGTCGCAACCCAAGGTGATGGTTCCCGTGGGCGCCTCCGTGCCGACCCGCATTGCAACAACGCAAAAAATACCTTACGAAAAAACCGTGGTCGTCGGTTCTACGACTGTCCAGACAACAGACTTTCGAGACACTGGTGTGATGTTGACAGTAAGCGCGCTCCAGATTGTTGATGAGGATGAAGACCCTAATACAACGGATGACGTGTATATACAACTGAATTTATCCGCGGAAATTAATGAAGAGGGACAGCGAATCACAGTGGCGCTTGATGACAGCGTTGCGTCATCGGGCACTGTCTTTTCCCGATCAACCAACGCCATCAGCGTTCCGGAATTTATTTCCCGCAGCATGGAAACGACCGTGTGGGTTCGTCATGGCCAAGTGCTGATCCTCGGGGGGCTTTACCGTAATACGAAGCACAAAAATCTTGCCACCCTTCCCTGGCTCACCCAAGGCGAAAATGTGATAAATTCGCTGACAAACAGGTTGTCCCCCCTCTCTGAAACGCCGCACATCCCGCTGGCATCCACGCTTGGCAACCGTGATCAAACTGAATCGCGCCGCGAATTGGTGTTTCTCGTAAAAGCCGACATGTGGCGCAAGGCCTATACCGTTGCCGAAGGATTTGGCTTTTACGATGAACAGGACGCGGGAGATGAGGAGGAGGACGCCGAAGATGAAATAATCACCCCTAGGAGTTCCTCCGGATTTATTGATGATTTCATTGACACGTTAACCGGCGGCGATTCGGACTTGGGCATCAGCGGCAGCCTGGGAGGACGGGACCGATGAAAAAACTTCCGTTGCACATCAATGCATTGATCGCCGCCTTGTCCATAGCCTTATTGAGTATTGCCGCTCATACGGAAGAAGACGGCAAAGAAGCCGCGCCCGCCGAGGCGCCCGCCGAGGCGCCGACCGGTCCGGTTGATGTGCGGCAAGTGCAGGTGAAGGTGTGGATCAGCGAAACCACCGAATACGGCATACGCGATATCGGCGCAAATCTGAACTTCACGCGTTTTGTGCGCGGCGAAGAACAAAGCGGCTCGGTACAACAGGTTCTCACAGACACTATCAACCCCTTGGAACGTTTCGGCACGGCGGTTATGCCTTTTCCCGACACATCGTTGTTCGGAGCGCCGTTGCGCCCCGATCTCAATCAAAACCTTGCTGACGGCCTGCAAACGGTGCGCGGCGCGGGGCTCGAGTTCAGCATCATATCCACGGATTACGGCACGGTGGACGGTTTGCTTCAGGCGATGGAACGCCGCAC
>DSBB01000069.1 GCA_011046175.1 Candidatus Hydrogenedentota bacterium
CGGCAATACCGGTCTCGGGGCGGATGTCGGTTATCGCGGCGGCCCGTCGGGGCGGGTGCGCTACAAACATGAGTGGGATTTTGTCAAGCCGCAGCGCGGCCGTGAGTAATGGGCGCCGGCCCATAAAATGATCCACGAGGCAAGGGGTAAATTATCGTTATGAATCCTCAAAAAACAGAAGACAGCGCCGCCATTCTTGCACTTGGCATGATTGCAGGCATGGGAAACGCGCGTGTTAATCGCCTGTTGTCAGTAGCGCAACATCGTGGCTGGGATATGACGTTACTTGGAAAACCGCCGGACAAGCGTTTCCTGAAGCGGGTGCTCGAATGGGACTCGGGGGTCGCCGCGCTGTTGAGTCAGTATACGGAGGAAATTCATCAAGAGGCGCAAACACAGATTGCTCATGCGCTGCAGCGCGGTCTTGAGGTTGTCTCGGTGTTGGACGCCGCATATCCAGGGACACTGAAGCGGCATTTGGGCGACGCCGCGCCGCCGCTATTGTTTGTGCGGGGAAACAGGGAATTACTGCATCGAATTGCCGGAGCCGTTGTGGGAACGCGCAGCCCTTCAAAACGGGGCCTCAAAGCGGCAGGCAACGCAGCCTCCCTTTTTGCGCTACGCGGGGCGGTGCTGGTAAGCGGCGGCGCGACAGGTGTGGATCGCGCCGCGCATGACGCCGCTATTCGCGCCGAGGGTTGCACCGTCGCCATACTGCCGCAGGGCGTTTTATCCTGGTCATTCCCTCAGTGGTGGCGTTCGGCCTTCGATGATGGTCGTATAACACTGGTCAGTTCACACCTGCCCGAAGCGCCTTGGCAAACTCATGCTGCCGTGACGCGCAACGCCTTTATCAGCGCCATGGCGCAGGCGGTTTGTGTGGTGGAGCCGCGCAAACAGGGAGGAAGCATTCTTACTATGCGTCACGCCTTGCGCCAGCGAAAGCCGGTGTTTGTCGAACCCATGACCGCATTATCCGCCGCGTTGCGCGGACAAGCGCGTTCCCTTCGTGAACTTGCCGCAGCGCTGGAAACGCTTGACATGGAGAGCATGTTGCAACATGGCGTGGGAAGCGGCGTCCAAGAAGAACTACTATAGCGGCTGCGTCAAAATAAATGAGCGCAAAACACCTTGAATACGCGCCATGTTTCGTTCAGGACCCTGCTTCTTCATGGTCTTCAATTGTTGACGGCTCTTCCGGCCATGGCAACGCGTCCTTTTTCCATAATGTTGTTTTGAGGACTATCAGCAGAATTCCGCCCAGAACCATCATGCTCAGGCCGAATGCCTGCGAGACGGTCATTCCGAACACGGAGTGGGCGCTTTCACCACGGAAAAATTCGGTGACAAAACGCAATCCGCCGTACATGGTCAGGTAAGACAAGGCCACCACGCCGGAATGCTTATGTCGCCTATAAATGACGAGCAGAATGACGCAAATGACAATGAGGCCGCAGGTCTCATAAAGTTGTGTGGGGTGCACAGGCAGCGATCGGGCGCTGTCCGAGGACAATAAGCCGTCCACTATCTGTTGGCGATAGGGGCCATAACGCGCTCTGGGATAGGTCACTCCCCACGGCAACTGCGTCTCCATCAGGCGACCCCAGCAGCAGCCGTTTAGAAAACAGCCTATTCTTCCCAAACCGTGCGCAAGCGCCATGAATGGCGCAACCATATCGGCAACGGGCAAAACGGGCGCTTTAACATATTTCAAATAGGCGACGCCGCCGATAATGCCGCCGATGAGTCCGCCGAAAAAAACCAAACCGCCCGTGAGTACAAACTGCAAATAGCGCCAGTCGCTCGCCTCGCCATACTGTAGCGCCCAGTAGATTTTTGCGCCCGTTATGCCTGCGAAAAATATCCAGATGCCGCCTGCGGGGCTGATCGGAAACGGCTTGTCGCGACGGTTGTTCAGCCAATTGGGGCCGAGCGCGCCCACCAAAAATGCCAGCGTCATCATTACCGTATAGGAATGAAAACGCAATTCTCCCCATTCTAATAATGTCGGATACATCAAATTTCCTCGGTATTATTGTAACGCACTTGGTCACGCGCCGTTGGTTACAAGACTAAACAAAAAACAATGCCAGATTCTATCACATCTTGTGTTCTCCCGCGAAACCCGTACAATGATTGCAATGGTATTAGTTTGTAGGTATACTAAATTATTCTCGCTTTGTTCGGATAAGTTCTTATTGCTGTGTTCCTTTGGCGCGTTAATGCGGCAAACAACATCAGGAGATGCACGTAAATATTTAATCGGAATCAGACACGAGTCATGTGGGGCATCTTCGGGGCGCTTGTCATCATGGGAGCGTTTGGGTGCGCGCCCAAATATACACTCACTGTGAAAGTTGAACCGGACGGCGCCGGCGAAGTGCGGCGCGATCCCAAACAGGACAAGTATCAAAATGGCACAGACGTAACACTTACAGCCGAGGCGGCGTCGGGGTTCGAGTTCGAGCAATGGGAGGGCGACCATAGGGCGGACACGGCTTCCACGGTTGTCATGGTAAACAGTAATATGCGGATTACGGCCAAATTCAAACAACTGGAACCTGATGAAGGCGAGACAGAAGAGGGCGAAGGCGAACCCGAGGGCGAAGGTGAAGGGGAGCCTGACGAGGGCGAAACTTTGGAGGGAGAGGGCGAAGGCGAACCCGAGGGCGAGGGTGAACCCGAAGGCGAAGGCGAAGGTGAAGGGGAGCCTGACGAGGGCGAAACTTTGGAGGGCGAAGGCGAACCCGAGGGCGAAGGCGAAAATGAAGGGGAAGGAGAAAGCGCGCTTCAATCTGTCTTTATTTGGACTCCGAAACTGGTTTGGGTGGGCGATGAAGTTACGTTTGACGCGTCGGACGCCATCTCGGGCAGTGAGCCGATAGAGAGTTACGCATGGGATTTCGGCGACGGCGCCAACGGGCAGGGCGAGTCTGCAACGCATCATTTTGCCGCCCCCGGCCTGTACACGGTAACCTTGACGGTAAGCGCGGCGAACAACGAATCGTCTGTAAGCCATGACGTGCAGGTTGATTTGTTGCCGGTGGCGGAGTTCACGGTTACGCCGGAAGTGGGTTGTGTGGGCGATGATTTTTCTTTTGTTATTGCCGAACAGCCGGAAGGCGCGCGACCAATTAGCACCCGTCAATGGAACTTTGGCGATGGGAATACCAGTTCGTCTGATGCGGCGTCGGTGTATCATCAGTACACGGAACACGGCGACTATGAAGTGACGTTGACCGTCTATTTCAAACACAGCAAGGCCCCGGCTGATACGCCCAACGAATCGCTTTCCACAATGCATCCCCTCACGGTCCATCCCGCTCAGACGGCGGCATTCGTTTGGGACCCGGAACTGGTTTGGGTGGGCGATGAAGTTACGTTTGACGCGTCTTCCACCACTGCGGGGATTGAGCCGATAAAGAGTTATA
>DSBB01000225.1 GCA_011046175.1 Candidatus Hydrogenedentota bacterium
AACGGCTCATAGTTGCCGTACCCTTGGGCATCCATAATATCGCGGCTGAAATCCATAAAAACCGCGCCGCCGTAGACTTGTATCACGCGGTCCTGCAATCCCGCGGCAATGTTCAATTCCTCTGTTTCAACGCTGAGAATGAGGTTCGGCAGCAGCGGCTTGGGAATTTCGACCTCGTAAAACTCCATCAGCGCGTTGATGGTGGCGGTAACAAGCGCGCTTGAACCCGCCAGCCCGAGCCGTCGCGGAATGGTCGAGCGATAGCGGATCGAGAAATTGCGGTCAGGCAGCGGGATATGCTGACTCATGCAATAGTCGTAAAACTTGCGCACAGCCCCTTTCATCAGTCGAATGCCGCCGTAGTATCCGTTGTTTTCCACATCCCGCACGAGTTCCGCCATCGTGGCGTATTTCATGCGGTCTTGGAAGCTGGGCACAATCTCCAGCTCCGCGCTTTCGTAAAGCGTTACCTTTGCCGCGAAGTTTGCGGCAATGACACTGACGGTTTTGCCGTAATATCCGTCTGACGGGTTGCCAACCAATCCGGCGCGCGCGTACGCTGTCGCTTCACATGCCATCGTTTAGCCCTGCGGATTCCGGTAGAAGAATTGAGTTGCTTTTGTTGGCGCAAGAAAACGTCCGATTGCGCTCGACCTCAGCTATTGGCCCACAAGCGCGGAGAGCTGCAATATCGGCATAAACAGCCCCATGACGATGCCGCCGACCACGATACCCATCAACCCGATGAGCAGCGGTTCGATCAGGCTGGTGAGCCCGTCCACGGTGGCCTTGACTTCCGAATCATAGAAGTCGGAGATTTTCATCAACATGCTTTCAAGCGCGCCCGTCTTTTCACCGACGCCGATCATGCGCGTAACCATTGCGGGGAACACGCCGGAGCGCGCCAGCGGTTCAGCCAGCGTTTCACCGTTGCGAACACTTTCGCCGGCATTGCGAACAGCCAGGGAATATACTTCATTGCCGGCGGTTCGCTCGACAATCTCGAGCGCCTGCAAAATGGCGACGCCGCTGCGGGTAAGGGTGCTGAGCGTGCGTGTCACGCGGCTGATGGCCACTTTTCGCAACAGATTGCCAAACACGGGCAGTCGAAGTTTCAACGAGTCCAGGTTATACCGTCCGCCCGGCGTGCTGCCGTACAGGCGCACCGCCGCAATGGTTCCCACGACGGCGCCAATAATGACGCCGATGGAATACCACTGCCGCAAGAAGTTGCTGATGTTGATCAGCATTTGCGTGGGGGCGGGAAGTTCCGCGCCGAAACTGCCGAAGATTTCCTCAAACTGGGGCACTACGAAAATGATAAGTCCGCCTGCAATCAAGAGAATCATGGAGAACGCCACAATCGGGTAGGTCATGGCCGACTTAATGCGCCTTTTCAATTCCTCGGTGGATTCCAGATAGTCCGCCAGCTGCATCAACACGCCGTCCAAGTCGCCGCCCGCTTCGCCGGCGCGTACCATGCTGGTATACAAATCGGGAAAGGCGCGGGGAAACTTGCGCAGGGTGTCCGAAAAAGATTCACCCGCTTCGATATCCGCAGCCACCGCCTGAATTATCTTGGAAAAATTGGGGTCTTCCGTTTGTTCAGACAGGATATCCAACCCCTGAATCAAGGGCAACCCTGAACTTACAATCGTGGACAACTGCCGCGTAAAAACAAGCAATTCCACGCTTTTAACGCGCTTATTCAGGCGCGAGGAACCGCCTGTCATTCCAAACGCGCCGCGCCGTTGTTTCTCAATCAGCTTGTCGGGCGCAATGCCCATCGCGTTTAGCTGCCGTTCTGCCGCATCCCGATTGTCGGCGGTTATGGACCCGGTCTTTTTCTCGCCTGAACGCAAGCGGCCTACATAGTCAAAAGTTGGCATTCCCGCGCATCTCCACTATTTGTTGTTATTACCTCTACCAAAACCACTTTACAAGTATAAAATATTTCATTTGTGAAACACAACAAGGCGAAAATTTTTCAAAAATCGAAATCATCTATATTTTCATTATCAAAGATCATGGGCGGGCCGAGCAAAATCTGGTCGTCCGTCACCCTTGCCACGCCCAAGCGTCCCGCTTCAAAGGCTTCAGCGCCCGGCGCCAGTTCTCCCCGCGCGCTTGCCACTGCGGCCTGTACGGCAAGATAACCCAAATCCACGGGGTTCCACAGGACAAAACGTTTTACGGTGCCTTCCTTGACATACTCGCGCATGTCATTTGGGGTGGCGAGTCCGGTGAGGAACACCTTGTCAGCGGCGCCCGCGCGGCGCAACGCCTCGGCCGCCCCCGGCAACGCCACTGAAGTAATCGCAAAAATGCCGTCCAAGTCGGTGTAGGTTTTCAACGCATCCGCCGCCATCTGCGTGGCCCGCGCCTGGTCCTCGCCGGGAGCAATGGGCGTGGGCGTGAGGTTCACCATATCTGGATACCGCTCCTGACGGTATTTTTCCATTTCCTCCATCCAGATATTTTGATTGGCTGCGGTAAGGGAACCGGTTATGATAATGTATTTTGCGTCTTCGCCCGCGCCTTCCGCCATCACATCCATGAGAGAACGTGCGACGCTTTCCGAGGTGGCTTGATTGATGAACCAATCGCGCGCGTCCTTCTGCGCGTCGGCGTCCCACGCAACCACCTTGATGCCGCGCGCGCGGGCACGCGCCAAAACGGGGGCAATGGCGTCCGGATCATTGGGCGCAATAGCGATTGCGTCATATTTTCGGGCTATCCACGTATCGGCAAGACGCGACTGCTGTTCCACATCGCCGGTGGTCGGCCCATCATAGTCCACATTGACGTTCAGTTCGCGGCCCGCCTCTTCAATACCCCGTTTTGCCGCGTTAAAAAAGCCTATCCCCACGAGTTTGGGCATCACCCCGATGGTAAGCGTTTCATCTTGTTTTTCGGAAGGCGTTGCGTCTTTGCCGCCGCACCCGGCAAAAACAAGCGCCGATAATAAAATCAAATTTATATACGTCTTCATTGTTATTCTCCTGTCGCACGACCGCCGAACCGCTCATTGACTACCGCAGTAATAATCAAAACCAATCCGACGATGATAATAATGTTGCGCGAACGTACGCCGCTCATTTCCAATCCGAACTGTAGTATACCTATGATGAGCAGCCCAAGCAAAGCGCCGGGTATGGAAGCGCGTCCCCCGCTGATGCGCGCGCCGCCTATGACGACGCAGGCGATGGCCTCGAGTTCCATGCCCATGGCGGTGTCGGCTTTCGCGGTGGCGTAGAACGCGGTGTGGAATATGGCGGCCATGCCGCACAGCCCGCCGCAGACGGTGAAAAGCAGGCATTTCACCAGCGGCGTATCTATGCCGGCGAACCGCGCGGCAATTTCGTTTTCACCAATGAGTTCCGCGTACCGCCCCACCCATGACTTGTGCATCAGCATCCAGCCGAAGGCG
>DSBB01000163.1 GCA_011046175.1 Candidatus Hydrogenedentota bacterium
CACCTTGGCGGATAGCGCAACTACACCATAAGAAAGCGCCAACGGCGCACCTTGGCGGATAGCACAACTACACCATAAGAAAGCGCCAACGGCGCGACATTCCTTAGCCCAGCCCGAAGGGCTGGGTTCACGGCGTCCCCATCTCAGCGCCCCAACGGGGCGCGATAAGGCGCTAATCCCACACGTATCGTTCGTCATATTGGATATGGTATTTCTCCAAAAAGGCCCGGTATTCTTCCTGAAACGTTCGATGACGATGATGCTCTGATTGGTTCTCGATATAGCGGACCATGGCATTTGCATTCGTAGGGCCGACCGAAAACGCGCCATATCCGTTCTGCCAATGAAAGTCGTCAAGAACGAATCCTTTGCTTTTCATCCATTTGGATGAACTGGTTTTCAGTTTTTCGGCAACGGACGCAACCGAGATGGTTCGAGATAACCCAAACAAGGCATGGATGTGGTCCTCGAGACCGCCGACCCGAAGGGAGGCACATTCGATGTTGTCCAGTACGCGTGCAAGATATGGATGCAATTCGTCTTGAATCTGCTTGGTCAAGACAGGAGCGCGGTGTTTTGTGCTGAATATCAGATGCACCAGAATGTGGGAAAGAGATTGAGGCATTGCTGTAATCCTCTGTTCGCATATCGCGACCCTACAGGCCGCCTTCTGTAATACAAAACGAACCCAGGGCGTTGCCCTGGGCGAAAGAATTTCGGCCCTTTGGGCCTTTCCCGGCATCATACTACACATTGATGACTCTGCAAGAAAACGCTACGACCCCAATCGCCGGATAAGAAGCGAATTCTTGGCGTGGCCCGCGCCTCCCACGCGCGCACGACCTAATTCACCAACAATTCGTGTGGGTCAATGACATCGCCCATCAAGACACCTGCAAACGCCTGCACACCCTCGGCGTCTTGCAATGTCGCGAGATAAAACCGCAACGCGAAGCCGTACGGCGCATTCCCCTGAGTCCCCCCGCCCGCACCACAACCGCCGCTTCCGCACATACGAAGGAATCAATGACTCTTCATTGCTGAGCAGGGTTGTTTGTTGTTGTTTTTGTCAGACAAACGGGCATACTATCGAAGAAGCCATAGCCGTGAAAGGAGTCCGGGAGATTATGCGCGGAGTGAGTGTGCTGATTTGGACGGCGACGCTGTTCTTGGGAAGTAACGCCGCGCCGGGGCCTTCGCCCGGCGATGATCGCGCGAATGTTCCCATTACCACGCGGGAAGATGCGTGGTTGCTGCATCTTCCGCCGGACCATCAAGGCCCGGTAATTGTTCGGTATGTGGACGCGCCGGCCGGCGCGACGCTGTTGGGAAACGGCGCGGCGCTGCCGGCGCATTATGAAAACGATACCGTGACCATTGATACAGATGGAATCCCCCCCTCGGACGGACAAGAAGTGATTGTCCTGCAATGGAAACCCAGCCAATGGGAAAAGCACATCGCCCGGTTTGAAGAAGACGATCGCGCGCGTCCGCCGACAGGCGGCGGCATCGTCTTCTACGGCAGTTCCAGCATCGTGTTGTGGGACCTCTCGGCGGCCTTCCCGGATTTGCCGGTGATCAACCGGGGTTTCGGCGGATGCGAGTATTGGGACCTCTATCGGCATGCGCACCGCGTCATTGCGCCGCATCGTCCGGCCAAGGTGGTGCTTTACGCCGGGGACAACGACATCGCCCGTGGGAAAAGCCCGGACCGCGTGATGGCCGATTTTGTCGCGCTGGTGCGGCGCATCCGCGATGATGCGCCCGACGCAGAAATCATCGTCATTGGCATCAAACCGAGCATCGCGCGATGGGACCGCTATCCCGCGATGCGCGAAGTGAATAAGCGGATGGCCGCCTTCGTCGTGCAGGAAGAAGGCATCCGCTTCGCGGACCTGTCGGACTGTATTCTTGGCGACGACGGAAACCCGCGCCCCGAGGCGTTCGTGAAAGACGGCCTTCACCTCAGCGACGCCGCCTACCAATGCTGGACGGAGCGCATCCGTCCGCTATTGCTCGAAGCAGAGAAATGAAAACAGGCATGGACGCTCTTCAAGGAGCGCCCATGCCGCTTTCACGGGCGGGACACCCGCGTTGCCTACAACCTGCTTTCTTTCTGAATTATCTTGTGCTCGTTCTTATGAGAAGTTGCGCATCGGTTGCGCGACTGCTCATGTGATGAAGCCGGCCAGAATGCCGAAGACGCCTGCGACCAGACCGTTGACGAATTGATCGCCTTGCTCCGCATAGCGCTGGAACTCGACGTGACCGTCCATAAACAGCACATTCGAGCCGCCCGGCACATGGTTGAAGGCCGACGTCGCCGTCGCAACCTGATCCAACATGACCGGCAACGTGCTCTGCGCCTGTGCGCTGGCCGCGGGATTATTGATGTCGGTGATCATGAAGCGTTCGATGCCCTCCCGCAGACGATAAATCGTATTGCTTCCGCCATTGCCTGCACCTTGATTGGCAAACGAGGTCCCAGAAAGATCAACATCACTGTCCATCACCCGGGCAAGCGCCACCGGATCGTTGGCCCCCACGGACGGGACAGCCGTCACCATCATCCGCTCGATAAGTGCCACCAATTGCAGCGGACCGCTCGTCGGAATAGGCGGCGGCGGCGGATAACCGACCGCGGTCATCATCTGAACGATTACTTGTGTCGGCGCCGTCAAGGAAGAATCCCATCGGTCTACGACCCAACCCACATATATGTAACTGATGTCAACGAGGCTTGCGCAAGCCGCCTGGGGGTGCAGTTTGGTATATCCATAACAAATATTGCCGTTGGGGTCCTTAATCAATTCCTGGTACGACCCCGCCTCCGCGTCCGAGGGGCACACGACGATGTTCGGATCCGTCAAATACTCCGGATACAACGCGAAGGTATTCGGGCCGATATCGAATACGATGACCGAGGGATCGACAGACCAGTCTTCGCGGTAATATGGGAAACCGCCCACCTGCATCGTGGGAAACTTCTCTCCCTTGGACTCGTTCGCATACATTTTGAATACCAGGCCCCACTGCTTCAGGTTGTTCTGGCAACTGGAGCGGCGCGCCGCTTCGCGGGCGCGCGCCAGCGCCGGCAAAAGGATGGCCGCCAGGATGCCGATGATGGCGATCACCACCAGCAACTCGATCAGGGTGAATCCATACTGCTTCTTTTTCATTGTAACATTCCCTCTCTCTTGTTCTGCATGAACATTTAGACCCTTACCACAAAGAAGGCGGGCACTTCCCCCCCTCCACAGATTATACTACACAGAATCTGTGCTCTTGTCAATATGCGTCGGAACGTCCGTTTCGCAAGTACCTCCGCACAAACCAGCCTTGACAGCGGCCTGCTTCTTTCGCTATCATCCCCTTTGCCGATGCCGGATAGCCTAATTGGTAGGGCACCTGACTCTGGATCAGG
>DSBB01000407.1 GCA_011046175.1 Candidatus Hydrogenedentota bacterium
ATCAAGCACTGTTTTTACGCGCTGCGCTTGGAGACCTGGCTCGCCGTGCTGGTTCAGCGGCATGCCCGCCACCACCAGAACGGGGTTCAACGGACGTATTGCCGCCGCCACCGCCGCCGACATCTCCCTGTCCGTGCCCGCCGCCACCACCGTAAGGGGAAACGCCATCAGCTGCAACGCGTCGCTCCGCGCTATTCCCGTGCGGGCTTCGCCCACATCCAAGCCTATAATCACTCCTTGCTCTAACATGAAAATATCATAACAGAATGGCGTCTCATCGGCCAAGGAATCACATGAAAAAACAAAACAAAGAACAGGGAAAACCTGTTTACCCGTAACAGTTTGGCCGAATATGCAGCCGCCGACATGCCGGCGAATTACGCCCGGTTGGACTGTCCCTTTACGTTGCCATCCTGTCGGACGGAAACCGTATTATTCATCGCTTGCCGGATTCCTTGCGACGGCGTTCGCGTCGTGTTTCAATGCTTGCGGTTGTGCGGCGATGCCGGGATTGGCGAAAGCCTTGAACAATTTGAAGTGGGGACCCACATTTTCGATAACAAACCGGTCGGAGACGATTGAGAATCCCGCGCTGGTGTAGAAGGGCACGGCTTTTTCCCTGGCATTGCACCAAACGCCGATGGCCGGTTTCCGGTTCGGGAGCGCCGCTTCCAGAAATTGCAACAGAGCGGTTCCGATCCCGGCGCGTTGTCGTTCCGCCGCCACCGCCATCCCCCGCAGCTGCCATGCCGGCGCCGATTCCCACCGCGAATACAACAGCGTGGCGCATCCCACGCATTCGTCCGACGCAAACACGCCGACATGCAGCGTGTCAGGCGCATCATCTCCTGTGAAATAAGGCGTATCGCGGTTGGTGCCCGCAATAATCACCGCCTTCCGCAGGGGAAGAATGATTTCCAGCGGAACGAATTGAATTGTAATATCGCGCTCCATTGGCAAAGCGTCTTTCGTTTATACTATCTGTCCGTGCGAATCAGCCGACAACGCAAATAAGGAGCATCTATGGAGACTACCATTATTGAAACGGAAAAACAAATGACGCTTTCCGCGACGCTGCATGTCCTGTTCACGCTGATAGTAGGCGCGTTGTTCACGCTTATGCTTCTGTTCGGCAAACCCGCGTAACCGTGTCAACGGGGCGCGCCTAGGGCGCCGGGCTCCAACCGCAACGCCTCCTCGAACACGGCCAGAACATTTTCAACTGGGTTGTCCGCCTGTATGCAATGGGCGGGCGCAAAGATATAACCGCCGTCTTTGAACAATTCCAAGCGATGCCGCGCCTCGGCGCGGCATTCCTCCACCGTGCCGAAGGGCAGCGTCTGCTGCGTGCTGATGAGACCGCAATAGGCCAGCCGTCCGTGATACCGTTGTTTTAGCGCTTCCAATCGCATGCCTTCCGGCTCCGGCTGCATCGCATCAAGAATATCCAGACCCATGTCAATAAACCGGGACTGCAAACGGCTGGTGTCGCCGCACGAATGCATCATGGCCTTGCACCCGAACTCGTGGGCAAGATCAATGTACCGTTTCAGACGGGGAACAAAGAACGTGTCAAATATCTCCAGCGGAAACATGGGCCCCAGTTGGTTTCCCGTGTCCTCGCCGATGCAGAGGATATCAATCTTCCCTTTTCCCGCCTCGAGCGTTCTGCGGGACACCTCGTAGTAGAAGTCGCAGCGCTTGTCTATAATGGCGACGCCCACCGGGTCTTCGGTCATAATATCAATCATGACCTGCTCCATGCCGCGCCCCCGGCTTACGCCGTTAAGAATGTCAGGCCGCCCCGCATCGCCCGCGCATACGGCGTACGCCGCATATTTGTCGCAATCGGATTCAATGCGCGAGTAGTCGTAGTCGTCCGGCGACGGCCAGGGATAAGACGCCACATCCGCCAAGGTCTTCAGATTTGCCAACGCCAAATAATTCGGTTCCGGATAGGCGCCGCCATGACCGTGATCAAACATCACATAACCTGTCCCCCATTCATCGGCGAAATCGGCGCCCGCCGGCACGGGACGCGGCGCGCCGCGATAGACCGGGTTGACGCCGCGAAAATCCACGCCCAATTGCCGCAACAGTTGTTCCGGATCAGTGAAACCGAAATGTCGCATGAGCTTTCCCTGGATTTCAGGCGTGAGATATATCTGTATGGGCGCGCGGTCGGTTGGAGAACGCTCCAGAGCCGCCATCACCCGTTCTTTTGACGTCATGCGATCGATCCTCTCGCGTGATTTATTTCCGCTGTGCCGGAATGTCATTGCGACATGAGGCGTTTTAATGGTACTGTACTGTTTGGGGCGATGACAACTCCCACGTGTATTTACACAACGCAACTGCCCGGCGGGAATTTGTATGCCCCGTTGCAAACGCTCGAATAGCGGCGCAGGCACTATTGCTGCGCGGGATTTGAGTTTTAAGCAACATCCATATTGTCCCCTGCCGGACTGTTACTACAGGACAAGGAATACATCGCAGTGAAATATATAATTTTGTTGGGCGACGGGATGGCGGACCATCCGCTGGAAGCATGCGGCGGCAAAACCCCCTTGGAAGCGGCGGATACGCCGAACATGGACCGCGTGGCCAGAACCGGTTGCTCCGGCCTGTTCTGTCCCATTCCCGAAGGCATGCCCGCCGGCAGCGATGTGGGAAATATCTCCATGTTCGGTTACGATCCGCGCGTTTCCTTTTCCGGTCGCGCCGCTATCGAAGCGGCAAATCAGGGAATTATGCTCGCGGATAATGAGGTGGCGTTCCGTTGCAATCTGGTGACCCTCGCTGACGGTATTATGCGGGATTTCACATCCGGACACATTTCAACCGAAGAAGCGCATGCCATTATAACGACATTGAACGACACCCTCGCGCGCGCGTTTCCCATTACCTTTCATACAGGGGTAAGTTACCGCCATACTGGCGTGGTCAAAGCGACGGCGGACTGCTCTGTTGACGATCTTGTCAACACCGTATGCGAACCGCCCCATAATATCTCGGACCAGCAGTACGAGCCGTATCTGCCCGCCGGGCCGGCGCAGCAATTCCTGCGCGGCTTAATGGCCGCGTCACAAAAGGCGCTTGCGGAACATCCGGTCAATCAGGCGCGACGCAACGCGGCCAAATCCGCGGCCACGTCGCTGTGGCCCTGGGGACAGGGCAAGGCGCCGGCGCTGGAATCCTTCAAGAAGAAATTCGGATTGACCGGCGCCGTTGTTTCCGCGGTGGACCTCGTGAAAGGGATCGGCGTATGCGCGGGACTGGAGGCATTGAGCGTCCCCGGAGCGACGGGATGGATTGACACAAATTACGAGGGCAAGGTGGACGCGGCGCTGGACGCATTGAACCGCCATGATTTTGTGTATCTCCATCTGGAGGCCCCCGACGAGGCGGCGCATCAAGGA
>DSBB01000383.1 GCA_011046175.1 Candidatus Hydrogenedentota bacterium
ACTTAATTCCCTCTAACTTTGTAGTCTCAATGCTTGAAGGATTTTGACCATGAATTAAGTGATTATGTCCCCCGAACTCCGCCAACGTCGTGTCATCGCCGTAGCGAGTCATCACCCGCACATCATCAAACAAGAACTCCGACGCGCCCAGCCCGTACACCGTGAACTGAAGCCGGTCCGTGCTCGCCGCAACTCCCGTTGTATCATCCACAATCTTCGTCATCTCAAAACCCCGTCGCCCGGTGTAGACCAATACCGAGGCATCAAAAACGCCGCGCCCAGACCGAGGCGCGCATTGCGATTGTGATGCATGGTTTCCTGGGCAATCCGATGTACAAGTGGGGCTACAAAAACAAGGAGCGCTTATGCGGCTGGGGCATTCTCGCCCATAACCTGTGGGCGCTGGCGCGACTGCCGCAACAAGCGGTTCAGCGCCAGGCGGCCTGAACCCGAATCCACAAGCAAATGATAACCTTCGCAAGACAAGTGTGTCTGAGAACAGCAAAAACGCGCCAATTTCAGCCAAAACAAGGAAATGAGAACGCCAAGTTGCGCACGAAAAGAATTTCCGGGTCTGCTGTCAGTCAAGACAACGCCTCAAATGACAATTTTGACGCAGGCTCTATATGCCATAATAACAGTGAGTACTCGTCATTCCCGCGAAAGCGGGAATCCAAAAAAGTGGCTGATACGCTGTGAATATGGCGCTGAATTCCCGCTTTCGCGGGTATGACTGTTGCTTTTGGCGTAAAATGGTTCCAATGCGTTATGTGTGCTAGACTGTTACGTAATCCGAATATTTTACCGGGTTTATGGTTTTTCCGGCGCTTCCACCGGGCAATATTTGAAACAGCGGGCGCAACTGAGGCATGCGCCCTTGTCAATGGTGTAGTCGCGCGCGTGGCGCAACACGGACAAACGGAACAGCCTCGCGCACACCGCCAGACCCAGAAACACGCCCAGCGCCGCGCCGGCGTATTTGAAGCGGGCGTCGAGCGCGCGCGCTTCGGCATACAACGAGGCGGCCGTCTGGTCGCCTTCGCGGAAAGCGTCCGTTTCGATGGTGGTGTCGGGCACGCGCCCCGCTTCTTCCGCGGCGATGCGTTCCGCCAGCCTGACTGTGGGATGCATGCGCGACAGGGTGGGGTGGGCGCTCCAGCCGATGCCCGCCGCGCATAGTACCACCAGGGGCGACACGGCGAGGAGCTTGCCGAGCCGCATGGCGCCGGCGTGGCGCGACTCGGGCGCCGCCCCGGGCTCCGGCGGGATGATGGCGTTGTAGGGGCAGGCCTCTTCGCACAGACGGCATTGCACGCATTCGCCGGGCGTAATGGCGGCGTGATACCGCGAAAATATGGATATCCATCGCAGCAGCACGCCGTAAGGGCAGAAATAACGGCAGTAAGGCCGCGCAATGAATATCCCCGTTGTCAATATAATGCCGCCCGCCAACAGCATGTTGAAACTGCCGCCTCGCCGGAAGAATCCGACAAAGGGGTCGTAGCGGCAGATCAGGAAGCCGCAGTCCATGACAATGCCCATTACCGCAATGCCCAGGTAGGCGTAGGCGAGCATGCCGAGCGCGGCGTCCACAGGCTTGGGCACCTGCACCGGATGAACGGCGCAGATTTCCTGCGCCGCGCCCAGCGGACACACGGACGCGCAGAACACGCGCCCGAAATACAACGCGGCAATCAGCGGCAACAGGAAAAACACCGCGACCACAAGGGGCAGTATTTCGCCCGTGCCGACATACGCGTTCAACACGTTTTGCAGCGAACCCACCGAACATACGCAGCCTTGCCGGTAAAAGCCAAAGTAGGCGAGCGCAACAAACGAGAGGGTCAACACCCAGCGCCGTGAACGCCGCCGAAGCACCACATACGCAGTGAACCCGAGCAGCGCCGCCAGCAGCGTTATGTCCAGCCGGGGCGGAGTCAGCGCCGCAGGCGGCAAAAACATGGGTTCGTGTTCGTAGTCCGTGGAAAACTCGGGCATGGAAAAGCGGAATTCGGCGGTCGCCGCAAGGGGCGGCAAAAGAAACAGCAGCGCACTGACAGCGGCAACGCACACGGTCAAGCGCGGATGCGCAGAGCCGGGCAAAACGCAGGCGACATTAACGGTATTCGCAGGACGCCTCGTCATTCCGTCCCCTTGCTGTCGTCATCATACTTCAATATATAGGCCCGGCTCAGGGGGATGCGTTCGATGGCGTGAGACGGGCAGTCGCGGGCGATGGAACATTCATTGCAGTTTACGCACAGGTCGCGCTTGATTTGCAAATACAACGAACCGTTTCCGAACTGGGCGCATCCCTTTACACATTTGCCGCAACCGACGCACAGGGTTTCGTCAATGGAATATGCGAAATACGGGTCCTCGACAAAAGACCGTTTGATTGCCGCGGTCGGGCACAGTTCGTTTTCCGCGCCGGTGTCCAGCGCGGGCGCGTTCGGTTGCAGATAACCGCTGCACAAATCGCAATACCCGCAAATCCTTGTGGCATGCACGCATTTTACCGCCGACGGGTTCAACACGCAATGGGTGGCGCACTGGCCGCACTGGGTGCATTTTCGCGGGTCAATCTGCCACACCCACGCCCCTGACGAAGGCGTCGCCGCCAGCCACACGCCTCCGCCCAGCGCGGCGGCGGCGGCGGCGCGCATAAACGCGCGGCGGCCGGTGTTCTTTTTCTCACTCATTGCGTTTTCCTTTATCCGATTGCCGACCTCGGTTTGGGAAGCACAAACAGAAAGGGAGCGCCTCTTTGTCGCCGGATTCTATTTTGACATGCAGGCTACGGTATCCCTGAATAAAAACTGTTTGAGAGTCTACAAAGGAAGACCATGATAAGCCTGGGCTTGTAATTATAACCTATAAAAAGGCGCTCTGATTATCGGATTGCTGCGATTATACCGCACGCAAGATGGTGTTCAGCGGCTTTTCCTTGTTAAATTGTCTCACACCCAGAATACTGAAGCCCAGTATGTGACCATCCTTGTCCACACGTTCCATAACAGCATCGTGTTCGGTTGCGACCATATATCCCGCGCCGTCGCGAAAGACCACTTCAAGGTAATCCGCCTCGGCATCGTACCAGACCTTTACGCTATCGGCCATAATTCTTCTCCCTGTTTAATCTTGTCCGTCAAATAGGCGGTAACAATAAACGCTTCAATCCCATCAGATTTGGTCACTACGCACAACCACTTATCCCCCACCGATGTGGCGCGGTAATAACGGTAAAAAAGAACCGCGCCTCTATCCGTGCGAGACCGACGCACAACATCCGGGGCATCAAGAACGACGCCTATCTCTGCTTCCAGACCAATCATTTCCGGATGCCTGCGTATGTGCTCCAGCCTTTCAGGAGTTAGACAAACGTTATTTCCGAAGCTTCCGTAAAGAAGTTC
>DSBB01000518.1 GCA_011046175.1 Candidatus Hydrogenedentota bacterium
AGGCATACTGTTCCCCGAACCGCCCAAACTGACGCCGTATCCCGGTGGGTGAAAGGAGCCATTAGTTGTTGAACGTTGGAAAAATAATCGTCATCCAGTCGTATCCCCCGATGGTGGTCAGCCGCGCCCACGGCGATGCGGCGCAACAGGATGCCAATGACTGACGAGCGTACTTACCGCAAATCATCATTGCTGCCGGTCGCGCCTTTTGGCGACAGGGACGTCACGCGCCTGATCATCGGCGGCAATCCGTTTCGCGGCAACTCCCATCAATCGCCCGAGAAAGACCGCGACATGGAGGCGTTTTACACGGTGGAACGGATAAAGGCGGTGTTGCGCGATTGCGAACGCCACGGCGTCAACACGGTGCAGGCGCGGGGCGACGCCCTTGTTCTGGCGTGCATCCGGGAACATTGGGCGGAAGGCGGCCAAATGCAGTTCATCGCGCAGACCGCCTCGGAATTGCGCGACTTGGAAGGGCATGTGCGGCATCTCGCGCGGTTCGGCGCGGCGGGCGTCTATGTGCATGGAACCTATACGGACCGGCATTTTCAAGAACGACGCATGGATGTGGTGCGCCGACTACTCGAGGCCATCCGCAACACCGGCGCGCGCGCGGGCGTGGGCACGCACATGCCCGAAGTGGTGGATTATATCGAGGAACAGGGCTGGGCGCCGGACTTTTACATGACCGCGCTGTATAACATCAGCCGAGCCCGCCGTGAGAGCGCGCTCGTGTCCGGCGTGTTCGCCGAAGGCGAGGCCTTTGACCACAACGACCGCCGCCTCATGTTCGAGCGCATACGCGCCACGCCGCGGCAATGCCTTGTGTTCAAGGTGCTCGGAGCGGGACGCCTTTGCGACACGCCGGAACAGGTCAAGGACGCGCTGGCGGAAGCCTACGCCAACATCAAGCCCGGCGACGCGCTGGTCGTCGGCATGTTCCCGAAATACCGCGACGAAATCGCGGAAAATGCGCGCCTGGTCAAAAGCATTCTCGACATCCCGCCGGGCAATGCCCGCTCATGTCCCTGAAAATAACGTCACAGTCGGTATGCCCGCGCGCGCCCCGTACCGGCCGTCGCAGTACTCGAGCTAAAGTTTCACCATCTTTTTGGTCTTGGATGACTTGTATGCGGCGACCGTGACTTCGGTGGCGCGCAGCCCGTCAACACCGGTGACGGCGGGTTCGCGTCTGCCGCGCACCGCGCTGACAAAATCCAGTATAAGCCCAAGGTCGGGATTGTCTCCCCAGGCCGCCCAGGTGGCGCGCATGTCATTGTCGTTATACACGATTACCTTCTGATTAAACGCGTCCACCGTGATCACGCCGTTTTGACAAATAAACTCCATGGTTACATCGCCCCAGGTGGGGAAACTCTTCGGACGGCTCCAGCCGGCAATATGATTCACCTGGACGCCGCCCTCCATTTCCATGTGAACGCTGCCGAGGTCGTCCGTGCTCAAGGTGCTTTTGTGCAGTTGATTGCCCAACTCACAGTAAACATGGGTGAATTCCCTGCCAACCATCCAACGCAGCAGATCAACCACATGCACCGTGTGGTCCATGGTGGCGCCGCCGCCGCTGAGCGCCGCATCGGCGAACCAGCCGCCCGGCAACTGACCGTGGTTGGTGCAGGAAACGGCATACACGTCACCGTAAACGCCCGAGTCAAGCATGTCTTTCGCCGCCATCACCGGCAGCGCATACCGGCAGGGAAACGCCGTGCCCAAACCGACGCCCGCCTTTGCGCATGCCTTGACCATGGCTTTGGCGTCGGAGACTGTCGTGGCAAGCGGTTTTTCACAGAGAACCGAGAGTCCCGCTTTGGCGGCGGCTTCGACCATGACGCGATGTTTCACGTTTTCCGACGCAATAACAACGCCGTTCATGTCCTGCGAAAGAAACTTGTCCATGTCCGCGAAAAAAGACGTCTCAAAGGTCTTGGCCATTTTTCTGCCGCGCTTGGCGTCGTCGTCCCATATCGCCGCCAGCTCCACGCCGGGCAACATTTTCAGGCACGCCGCATAGCTGTGGGCATGCATGTGCGCAAAACTCATTATCCCTATCTTAGTCATGACTGCGCTCCTCTCCTACAGTTTCACGGGCTGCCGCTTTTCAGCGGATTTTAATGCAGCCTCGGCCATTTCAACGGCGCGCATGGCGTCTCGGGCGGTAACGCGCGGCTCTCCCCGCCCTTCAATCCATCGCAGGAAGTCCTCCCACTCGCGCTGGTACGGGCTGACCGCAACAGGACTCATGGGCACTATCATGCTGGGCCCGGAACCGGACTTGCGCGCCTCGGCGCTCAGGGGCGCGTCTTCACTGCTAAATTGCACCATGCCGTCGCTGCCGCATACCTCCGCCTTTACCCTGAATCCGCTCGGATGCGCCCACGTGCCGATGAGCGTTGCAAGGACGCCGCTTTTCATGCGCATGGTCACCTGCGAATAATCAACTTGCGTTGGCTCGGTGCGCATAAGCGTCTGGCAAAAGATGCGTTCCGGCTCGCCGAACACATACCGAACCCAGTCCAGATCGTGGATCATGCAGTCAAAAGTAACGCCGCCGCTCTGGGCGTAGTCGCGAAACCAGCTTTTTGCGTCGCCGGGGTAAATGCCGCCCCGGTACAGTTTTATCCAGCCAGGCTCCCCGATGGCACCCGACTGAATCTGCGTCTTCATGGCTTCAAATTCATGAAAATACCGCACCACATGACCCACAAACAGTTTCACGCCCGCCTTCTCCGCCGCGGCAATGGCGTTTTTGCACTCTTCCGTTGAGCGGCCGAACGGCTTCTCGCAAAAGATATGCTTTCCCGCTTTCGCCGCGGCAACAACATATTTCTCGTGAGTGGGCGTGGGAGAGGTAATCGCCACAATGTCCACTTCCTTGGATTTGATGGCGCCCAGCGGATTGTCGAAGGCCTTGGCCTTGTGCGCCATGGCCATGCTTCGGGCAGCCCGGATGACCGTGTCGGAGCAGGCGGTGACGCGCAGGCCGCAGTTCTCGACCATCTGCGCGTGGAGCCGGCCGATGCCGCCGCATCCGATGATTGCTACATTCATGAAGTATCCCTTCCGACCTGTTGGGGTTGTGTCCTGTCGGCTGCTGTAAAGTCATTTCCCGGCCAAAGCGATAATCGCTTCAAGTGACGCGCGCACATGACGCAGCATTACTTCAAGACTGTGTTTGTACGGGCCGTATTCGGCGGTAAGCGCGCCGTCAAAGCCGATTTCATTGAGCGCCGCCGTAACCTCGGGCCAGTCCACGTCGCCCTCCATGAGCATGACAAATCCGTCGAAATTTCCAGCCGACGCGCGAAAATCCTTGGCGTGAACAGCGCGCACGCGCGGCCCGAGAATGCGCAGATACTGTTCCGGAAAACCGTACAGGATGAGGTTGCCC
>DSBB01000251.1 GCA_011046175.1 Candidatus Hydrogenedentota bacterium
ATCACATTGTGTGTCTTATGGCAACATACCAAAAAAGTATATGAGCCCTGTCTCCCACACCTTCCATACCTCCCGCCACAAACCGGAACCCGCCCTTCAAGGTGTGTTATGCTTGCGCGGGTAGCGGGGCGCTTGTTTGTCTGTAACAACATTGAAAGGTGTCGTATCATGAGAACGGCAAACGGTCCATACACGTTGATACGCGGCGCGTTGCTTTGCCTGTGCCTGTTCTTTGCCGGCGTATCCGCCGCACAGCCCTTTGAAATTTCTCTGGACACGGTTCTGGAACACGACGACGGCGCGTTTCTGTGGTTTCATCCGCGCGCGGCGGCGATACCGGGCGCGGGCAAGGACGGCGCGCCCGCCGTGGTGATGACGCTCCAGAAGCACTTGCAGGTGTCAGACTTCTATTCCGGCATGTACGCCCTGTACAGCGACGATCTCGGCAAGACCTGGACGGGGCCAGTGGAGATACCCGAACTGGCGTGGCGCGAGGGACCGGACAATACCATCCTCGCCGTGTGCGACGTAACGCCCAATTACCATCCGCCCACGGGCAAAGTGCTCGCCATGGGCGCGCAATTGTATTATCATCCCGACGGGAAATTGCTTGAAGGCATCAAGCGCTCCGACCAGACCGCCTACACCGTGTACGACCCGGACACGGGCGCGTGGTCGGGCTGGAAGGTGCTGGAGATGCCGGACGCCCCGAAATTCAATTTTTCGCGCAACGCCTGCGCCCAATGGCTGATAGAACCGGCCGGGACACTGCTGGTTCCCCTTTATTTCGGCAAAGACGCCAAAGAGGATTTTTCCGTGACGGTGGCGCGGTGTTCCTTTGACGGCGAGACATTGCGCTACATCGAACATGGCACGGAGATGACCGTAGCGGGCGGGCGCGGGCTGTGCGAGCCGTCGCTGGCGCGACACTACGGCCGCTATTTCCTGACGCTGCGCAACGACGCGCGCGGGTATGTCACGTCGGGCAGGGACGGCCTTACCTACGACCCCATCAAGCCGTGGCAGTTCGACGATGGCGAAGAGCTCGGCTCCTACAACACGCAGCAGCATTGGCTGGAGCACACGGACGGCCTCTACCTGACGTATACGCGGCGCGGCGCGAACAATGATCATGTGTTCCGGCATCGTGCGCCTCTGTTCATCGCGCAGGTCGCTCTGGACACGTTGCAGGTTATCCGCGCCACGGAACGTGTGCTGATTCCGGAGCGCGGCGCCACGCTGGGCAACTTCGGCGCGTCCGCCGTCACGCAGGAGGAGTCGTGGGTCACCGTCAATGAAGGCATCTGGAACGACGATATTCGCGCGCGGGGCGCCACCGGCGCGTTATATATTGCGCGGGTGCAGTGGACGAAACCGAACGATGCGATTATGTATCCCGCGCCGACGCTTCCGCCGCGCATGACGACTATAGACCTTGATGTGAATGAAACCGTGGAAGTGCCGCTCATAGACGGCGCCACCGCGACGGTAACCCTGCTGGGGGTCGAGGAGCGGCGCGACCCCATCCGCGAAGTGGTGCGCCATGCCGAAGCGCAGGTGCGCGTGAACGGCGAGGTCGCAACGCTCGCGTCGGGTTTGTATAACCTGCCTGTGCCGGTGGGCGGTGTGCGGGTGGATTGCCCCGTGACGCAGGGCTACAATCTGAACAGCGGCGATGACCGATGGAGTTTGGAGAAAGACGTCCGTCTCCGTCTATGGCCTGCCGATGGCTCCTATACGGAACCGGACACCTTTGTGTACCCCGTGCGCCAGCGTTGGTACGCCTCGCAAACCTGGTTTGACAACGAGCCGGTGGACGGCGGCGCGGAAATCTCCAAGACCGTGTACTATCATTCCGGCATTGACATTGGGGGCGTGGATGGGCGCACCGAGATTATCGCGGCAACGGATGCGCTGGTGGTGTCGGCGCGGGACGAAACGCTGCCGTGGTTCCAATGCGACACGCCCATGAAACCGCGTTATGATGTGGTGTATCTCTACGACGCGCGCGGCTGGTTCTACCGTTACAGCCATTTCGCGCGCATCACCGACGCGATTCAGCCCGGCGTGCGCATCACAAAAGGCACACTGCTGGGACTGCTCGGCAAGGAAGGCGCCAGCGGCGGCTGGAGCCATATCCACTTCGAGATTAAGACGCGGCAACCAAGCGGCGGCTGGGGCACGCTCGCCGCGAACGCGCTCATCCGCGAAGCGTACATCCGCGAATACAACCCGGACATTATCGCCTGCGCCCGCGACCGGCATCTCATCATGCCCGGCGACACCGTCACGCTCGACGCCTCGCGATCATGGAGCCGCGATTCCGGGGACACCATAACGGGTACACGGCCTTCACCAAGCATCAGCGGAGGCATGTCCGCAGATAATGGTGTCCCCGGAATGGCCTGCGAATGGCAGTTCACAGATGGGAGTACCGCCACGGGCGCGCAGGTGGATCGGCGCTATGATAATCCGGGCAGGTACAACGAGATAGTGAAGGTCACCGACGCGGCGGGACGCATAGACTACGATTTCGCGATTGTGCAGGTGCTTAACCCCGAAAGACCAAACCGCTATGTGCCGGGGCTGCACGCGGCGTATGAGCCGACCCTGAACATACGCCCCGGCGACGTCATCACCTTTTCCGTGCGCGCCTTCGGGTTTGAGGGCGGCGAGGAGCTCTGGGACTTCGGCGACGGCAGCCCGGAACAGCGCACACAATCGAGCCGGGACAAGCACCCCCACGCACCCGACGGCTATGCGTTCATCGAGCACGCCTACGCTGCGCCCGGCCATTATATTGTCAGGGTATACCGCGAAGAGACGAATAGCATCCCGGCATACGCGCACCTGCATGTGGAGGTGGAAGGGCAGCATTCCATGTAGTTTATTACAGAAACTTGAAATCAACAAGCACGGGGCGTACCATAATCCGTGATGTATCTGCACAGGAGAATAAACATGCGCTTGCAACATACTATCAAAGCAGCGGTGCGTTCAGGCGAGGAGTCCGGTTATGAGGCTGAATGCGTTGAAATACCGGTCGTTACCCAAGGCGCGACACTGGATGAAACCGTCGCAAACCTGCATGAAGCGGTAGCGCTTCACCTTGAAGATGAGGATATGCGTGAATTGGGACTGGCTCCCCATCCAACCGTCGTGATCACCATGGAACTGGAGTCTGTGAATGCCTAAACTGCGCCGCATGTCAGGGCAAGCGGTGATGGCTGTTTTTCATTCTTTTGGCTTCAAGGAGTACTCACAAAAAGGGATCTATGTGAAAATGCGCCGCATAACTCGCGGGTGTATGCTAGTTTTTGTTTGTTCCGTATGTTCGTCGCCTTTTGCGCCCGGACCTGTCCTTAATTCCGCCGGGAGTATGGCGGACCTGCAAGGATGA
>DSBB01000567.1 GCA_011046175.1 Candidatus Hydrogenedentota bacterium
GGGGATGGGCGAGTCTTCGCCCATTAAGTATGAGTATGTGGACAACGACAGCGGTGACGGCATGGTCTGTCATTTTGCAACGGGACAGAAACTGATCTTCTCGCGGGGCGACAAATACTGGCACGGTTCCTGCGGCGAGATGTTTGAAGGGGAGCGCGGTTGGGTGGCCGCCGCCGACGGATACAGCCGGCCCGACGTCTCGTCTCCGGAACTGCTGCATGAATTCAAAGAGGTGGTGGGCGATTATCAAGCGCGCGCCGGACGCTCCCTCGATCACATGCGCAACTTCCTCGATTGCGTTAAGACCCGTCAGGAGCCGGTGGCAAACCCGCGGGTAATGCACCATTCCATGTGTACCGTTCACGCCGCCAACATCTGCATGTGGCTCGAACGCGACATGGTATACGACCCGGAAGCCGAATGTTTTGTTAACGATGATGAAGCCAACCGCCTGCTGGCGCGCGCCGAACGCGCCCCGTGGACGCTGTAAATCAAGTTGAAAGGAATTTGACAAATGATGTTCAAGCGTATTGCTGCAATTACAATCACCGTCACCGTAGCCCTTGCCGCCGCAGCCGGTGCGAATCCCATGGACACGCTTCAATCGGACGCCTCAACCGAAGAAAAGGCGGAGGCATGCCGTCTGCTTTCCATTTCGGGTGATGTGAGCGCGATCCCTGTGCTTGAATCCCTGTTGACCGATGAACATCTTTCCCACATGGCCCGATACGCCCTCGAACCCATGCCCGGAACCGAAGCGGACGCGGCTCTTCGCCGCGCATTGAAGGTCGTCTCGGGCAGGTTGAAAGCGGGCGTGATCGCTTCGCTGGGTGTGCGTCGCGACGCCCGCGCCGTCCCCGAGATTATTCCGCTCCTTAACGATGAAAATGGTTTTGTCGTCGAAGCCGCCGCGCGCGCCTTGGGTCGCATCGGCGCGCCCGAGGGTGTTGACGCGCTGGAAACATTCATGAAGCAGCCCGGCCACAGCTACGCGATTATGCAGGCCGTTGGTGATGGGCTGTTTGCCGCCGCCGAGAACGCCGTCGCCGCCGGCAGGCGCGCTGAAGCCGTCCGGTTTTATGACGCTATTTACGCCGCCGAAGCGATGCCGGTTGCCAGTCGCGCTGCGGCGCTGCGGGGCGCCATGCTCGCCCGCGAATCCGAAGACGGACAGTCGCTTCTTTTGAAAACCCTTGAAGATGAAAACACGGCCTTCTTCAAAATCGCCCTGCGCGCCGCCCAGGAAATGGACAACGAGAACACGGCGGCGGAAGTTGCGCGTCTTTTGCCGAACCTGCCGTCCGACCGCAAAATACAAGTCATCCAGTTGCTTGGTGAACTTGGCCGGAGCGCCGCCGCCCCCGCCCTGATGCGGGAAGCCGAAAAAGGCGAAACCCCGGCGCGCGTCGCCGCGCTGGCAGCCGTCACCCGGCTGGCATACGCGCCGGCGGTTCCTCTTTTAACGGCGTTGGTTCTGTCCGAAGACGCTGATTTGGCGAACGCCGCCCGAAAAGGACTGGCTTATTTTCCGGGCGAAAAAGGCGATGACGCGATCAGGGACATGCTCAAAAACGACGACGCGCAGACCCGGCGTATCGCCGTGGAACTTGTCAACGAGGGCGCGTTGCCCGAACCGATTGATCTGCTCATGCGCGCGGCAAAGGATGATGCGGACGAGTCCGTGCGCCTTGCCGCGCTCAAAGGCGCAAAGGACTACGCCGGCCCGCCCCAGATGTCCGGGCTGCTTGATCATCTGTTAAGCCCGCGTTCAGAAGCCGAGATGATTGCCGCGGAAGAAGCGCTCAAGGTCTTTTGGCTGCGGCGGCGGGACGCCTCCGAAGCAATGCCCCACGCGGACATGAAAGCCCTGTGCGACGCGCTCGCCGTCACCGACGGCGAAACGCGCCTTGCCGTCATGCGCGTGCTAACCGCCATCGGCAGCCGACAGGCGTTTGACGCGATCATGAATCTGGCCGAAAACAGCGGCGGCGATGTCAAAGAAGCCGCACTGCGCGCCTTGTGCGATTGGCCCGCGCCGTTGGCGCTGCCCACGTTGATTGACTGGGTGAAGGCGCCGCCCGCCGACAAGATCAAACCGCTTGCCCTGCGCAGCGCGGTGCGTTTGCTGATGCTGGGGCAGGACACGCCGGAAGCCATCAGCCAACACTACGCCGCGCTTCTCGGGCAGGCCGCCTCACCCAATGAAAAGAAACTCATTTTGAGCGGGCTGGCCAATGTCGGCCACGCTTCAGCGCTGCTCATGGCGCTTGAACAACTCGAAGACGAATCCGTCAAGGCCGAGGCGGTGCAGGCCGCCATCGCCATTGCCGAAAAACTCGGCGATTCACAACAAGACATTGAAGCGCTTGAAAAGGCCGGGGCGATGATCCCGCAACTGCGGGGCGGCGAAAGAAAATAACAGACGTCCTAAGGCCCCGCATGACATACTACTTCACCGCCCCCGGTTCGTTCCGTGCCGTGGCTGCGGAGCCCCGCGCGAAGATGAAGCCGGCAATAGCGCCATGGCGGCGCAATTGGATAAAACACCGTCGAAACCCGCCTTGCTTGTGGCGCATGTCCTGAAAACGCGGTTGCGCAATTAATAACCCCGCGCCGCTGCCAGCAGCATGGCGAAACCTATCATAAGTTTTGCGAACATGCCGCCGACCCGTCCCAAAGCGGCGCCGACGCCGGTTCGCGCCGACGCGCGGACAGGCTTGTTTGACACAAGCATCTCGAAAAGAATTGCGCCCAGAAAAGCGCCCGCAACCGCGCCCGCCAGCGTGCCTGCCAACGGGAACCACGGCGTGCCCGCGATACCGCCGATAATACACCCCGCCAACGCCGCAACCGCCGCGCCGCGACCGCCGCCAAAGCGCTTTGCGCCATAGCCCGCCGCCAGCAGTTCGAGAATTTCGCCAAGCGTCGCAAGAGCCGCCAGCAGCAATAGTGTCCAAAGCCCGAAATGCTCAAAGCGCATGATGATCCATGCCGTGGCAACCGTGCCCAAAATCACCCAGTTCCCAAACAAGCCCACAAGGTTCAGCAATAATCCCGCGACAATTCCGAACGCAAAGAACGTCCACCCAATTATACTTAACGCAAGCGACATGTCTTTTCTCCAAATCAACAATGCGCATTACGTTGCGGCTGCGTGATATTTATCCGCCCATGTCCGCCGCCGAAATCGCGCGCTTGGGCATGTTGCCCGTAATCCTGTAAAATAAGAGAATCGCCGTGGTGGTGATGAGTCAAAAGGCGCATTTCCCATATAACGACCGGGACGCGATCTGTTCGCGCAAGCCGACTGTCAACATCCGGCGCCGGCTCATTATAATCCATACAACGTTTCTTTTGCCTCACTTTAACCAACAGCGGTTTGAAA
>DSBB01000272.1 GCA_011046175.1 Candidatus Hydrogenedentota bacterium
CGAACCAGAGCGGTGCCGCCTAAGCGCTTTCCATAGAAGTATTTCCCGTACTGCTACCCCGAAAAACACAAACGTCGGCAGAACGCCTTTTCTGCCGCTTGACTTTTACCTATCATGGATGTTCCCCGGCAATTACTGGATTGTGCTGCTTGATGATGACAACTACGAATACGCCGTTGTCACTGATGACAGGCAGTTCACCATGTTTGTGCTGGCCCGGCAACCCGAAATGCCGCAGGCGCTTTATGATGAGATTCGTGCCGCATTGGAAGCGAAACAAATTGACACCTCCCGGCTGCGGGTAACAGGCGCCTTGCTATAAAGACCGAGCTCCAAGGGCGGCCGCTCATGCGGCTTTGCCTCTTCCGTAAAGAATGAACTCTATTCAAACACCATAGTCCCGTAATGAAGGCCGACTCTGTCCGGCGCGACCGCCCACAAGGAGGTTTCCTTTTCGACGTTATTACGGTGTCTCATGCAGTTGATGTGCCACTGGTCGCCCGGCTCCGGCGCCATTCCGAGCGTTGTGTAGGGAATCATGAGCGTTGCCGTCCACCCGGTGGAAGTTTTTTCCGCGCGCGCCTGCCATTCCCCATCCCATCCGGCGTCCCACTGGTTGATATTGTCCGCCACCGCCATGCCGTCATGTTGCGCCCCGAGGGGATTCACCAGAAAACGTCTGGCCGGGCGGTTGCCGGGGCGAATGCGCACCTCAACACTCTCTTCTTCCCAAAGAGGCATGTCGCGGGCCGTAATGGAAGCGCCCATCGCATGGGGCATGGGTTCCTGGGCCATGACGCCTATGAACAGATGCCCACTGTCACGCGCCAACCGCACTTCAGTGGGCGCAACCGCCAGACGCGCCTCCGCCGCATCAAGAAAGCCGGATATCCGCGGCGATTGGGGCCATTCCATCCGGTCGGGCGATGTCCCGGCAATCATGGGTACTGTCGTCCGGGGCGCGCTTTTGACGGCAAACGCGCGGACATCGCGCAACACGGCCTGTTCGCCCTTCGCCTCCACAAGGACCCGCAGATAGCGGCTGCGTACCGGTTTCGCGGGAAAGAGGGGCGCGCGCGCATCATCGCCTTCAAGCGCCGTCTGCGCCGAATTTGCCGGCCCAATGGAGCCGCCGGAAGATTTCCTGCGGTCGGCATACGCAACATTTTGCGCCACGGGTACGGGTGTAAAGCGCGCGCCGTCATCACTTGAAAACAGGGCAACCTTCGACGCATTGACCGTCTCGAAATCAATCCGGAATATGCCGCCGCAATCCGCCAAAAAATCAAGTTCCGCCTGCGCGGCGCCTTTTTCATCCACAAAGGTAATCTGCGCCGGAGCATGATACGCCCAGATTCCCGCAGGCAGCGCAACAGGCCGATAATACGCGAGGGGACGGCCGATTAGGATTGACGCAGGGGGAAACAATTTCTGGTGCCGCACCGTGCCCAGAATACGTTCCAGCCTGTCCTGTTCCATTTCCGCATCCACATCGCCCCACTTGCGCAACAAGCGCTCCAAACCGCGCAGCGCATCACGTTCGTTCCCCCGGGCAAATTCATATTCCAGTTCCAAATATCGGGTAAGTTGCTCAAACAATGCCGCCGCCAACCGTGCTTCAGGAGCGTCCATAGACAACGCGCCGCGCCGTTCGTCGCGGAACCGTTCAAACTGATCACGCAACGCTTTCGGATGTTCTCCTGCAAGAATACGGCGCTCAAGAAATCGCGTTTGCGCATCTTTGATTTCAGAAAACCCTGGTGACCATAAGGCGCTCTCAAAAAAATCATTCAGCCCCTCCGGCCAGAACAAACGCTGCGAATCGGCGGACCACATCTTCGCGAGCAGGATTCGTGTCGCCGGGTCAAGAGGGTTGGCGTCCATCAGCGCCATGCCCGTTCCCACGGCGGCCGCCTGTGCCCGACGCAGCAATCCATACGCCGCCGCCGGCGGTTCCGCCTCAACCGACACATACACCGGAAGATTCATATTCACCAGCCATTGCACGACTGTATCGGCGTGTCCGCCGGTATTGCACAAGTTCGCGTCGAACCGGGCTATGGCAAGCGCATCGGATGGCATGCGTTGTATGGCCTCATGCAGGCCGCCGGCTTCGCGTCCCTGAGCGGAAGGCGGCGGCAACAACGCATCCGCCCACATCATCACGTGAATATCGCTGTTGATTTCCCGCGCAATAGTGTGCAGCAGTTTCACCGCCGCGGCAAAGGTTTCCGCATGCGTGTTGCTTTTATCGCGACAGCGCAAGTCCTGATTCAGGCGCGTAATATCCCCGAAGCCGCCGTGGATATAAGACGGATTCAAACCGTCAAGCAGTTGCGTCAAAGCTTGGCCAACCAATACGCGTGTTTCCGAGGCATGAGGACACAGCGCATTTGAAAAAGGCGGCGCATAACTGTAGGTTACGGTTGCCGTCGCGCCGTCCGGTATTGCGCCGCCGGGAACGCGCCGTATCATCCACGGATGCACATGCGGGTTGCTGAATGGGGGTTCAAAGCCGCCTTCGCTGAGAAGGTAATCCCGACGGAAGCGCATGGGCTGCCCGTCCACCGCGACACGAATGGGATTTTCCGCTGTGGCAATCAGATGGCGCCGGGAAAACGCCGCCCAGTCGTCGCCATGCAGGGTCAACCGGTCAATACGCGAACGTCCTTCCACCGCCCGTGGATTTTTCCGAACCACGGCATCCGGCACACGCAGCGCCTGAAACACCGGCGCCGGCGTCATGCCCGCCTCGCGCGTTTCATCAAACACGCGCCGCCACAATTCCAGGGACTCGCCGCGCAAATCATAGAAATCATCATGCTCAAAAATCAGCATATTGCATTTGAGCGCGGCAAAGGCCTGAATAAGCACGCTGGTGGCGGGCGCGCGCAAATACGCGGCGCGCAACGCCATGTCGGGATAATCCCGAATTTCCACATGCGGGACGGCGGGAACACCGCGCGCGTTTAACCCGGCGTCTTTGGCGCCTCGTATAATCTGCGCCAACGTATATACCCCGCGTATAACACCCGCTTCATCCACTCCCGCGAGAAATATCCCGTTTTTGTCTATGGTCAGATGATAGGTTTCGGGCCGGGCGTCCGCCGGGTCGGGGGCATAACGCCGCAGCGAACGATGTTGAAAAGCGACATTCTCCGTTACAACGCCGATATAAAAAGCGCGCGCGCCCGCCTTAAAGTGCGACGCAGGCGTCATGGTCGGTTCATAACCCAGCGCGTTGTACAACGGTTCGAGAAATGTCATGTCCCGGTCTTCGAGGCCATCCGCCGCAACAACAGGCAAAATGCTTTCAATTGCAAACAACTTTTTTTCGTGCATATAGGCGCTTTGAGGGGCGGGAAACAACTCCA
>DSBB01000366.1 GCA_011046175.1 Candidatus Hydrogenedentota bacterium
AGCCATGCCGCGCACCCGCGACGTGCGGTATGACATCTACCTGTGGCTGGCGCAGGCTTATCTGGATGAGGAACGCTACGACGCATGCGTCAGCCTTCTGGCGGAAGCCCGCTTTTCGAATTGGGAAGGCCAGACCACGCCACATGACATTTTTGTGGCGGCATTGATGGCGAGGGGACAAGTCGCGTTTGAAGAGGAGCGTTATCAGGAGGCGCTCGCCGATTTTGAACGCGCCCTTACCTTCCCGGAGAATCTCGAAGTGGGCGCGCGCTACGAACTGACCGACGCGCACACGCGCTACTGGCTGGGCAGAACATACCAAGCGCTGGGCGAAAAGGATAAGGCCCGTGAGGCATGGGAAATCGGAGCGAACCAGCGCACCTCATCCGACCCGAAGATGCCGTTCATCCGCATCACAAAGGAGCAGGATGAATATGTATTGAAGTGCCGGGAGACGCCGGCTGGATTATAGGACGGCATGATAGATGGGAGAGTGTGAAAACAGGGACAGTCCCATCTCGCTTCCGATTTGAGCAGATAGACAAAGAAATACAAAAACTGTTTGTGTGAAAACAGGGACAGTCCCATCTCGCTTCCGATGGTCGCTCGCTTGGGACAGTCCCTGTTTTCGAAGATTTCATCACCTACAGTAAAAGGCAAAGCCTCAAGACCGATTGTCCTTATCCTATTGCCCTGAGCGCCGCATCGTAATCCGGCTCCTGCGCAATCTCCGGCACAAGTTCCGTGTAAGCAATCTTGCCGTCTTTGCCGATCACTACCACGGCACGGGCAAGCAATCCCGCAAGGGGGCCATCCGCCACCGTAACACCATACGCCTTGCCGAATTCAGGATGGCGGAACGCGGACAACGGAATTACATTGTCGAGACCCTCCGCGCCGCAGAAACGTCCCAGCGCAAAGGGCAGATCATGGGACACGCACAACACCACGGCGTCTTGCAACACCGACGCCTTCTCATTGAACTGTCGCGCCGCTGTGGCGCATACGGGCGTGTCTATGCTCGGGAAAATGCTCAACACAATTGTCTTCCCGCCAAAATCGGACTTGTTTTTTTCCTCCAGGTCAGCGTTTGTCAACGCAAAATCCGGCGCGGCCGCGCCCACCTCCGGCAACTCGCCCGCAATGCTGAACGGATTGCCGCGCAATGTAATCATAGCCATCTTTTTCTCTCCTATCGCGGGCATCGCCCGCAACCCAACTTCTTTTTCTTGATTGCGGTTTCTGGCCGATAAGGTACTAACAAACACAATTGCATGAACAACATGCGGCAAACTGACAAAAAATTGTCAGCCAACCGGTGTTAAGCGCCTAATGCGGGCATCACCCGCAACCTCATTAACTATTTTCTTCGCACCTTGATAAACGCCATGCGATGCTTCCCTATTCCGCAATGACGGATTTTCCCGACGCCATTGTCAAATTGGGTTGGAAAAACGGTTTATCGCCTCCCGATTGCATATCTCTTTGGAAATTTTATGCGCTGCTTTGCTATGATGCAGCAACAGATCCCATGAGAAGCCGCGTTTTACACCCAGGGCATGTCGAAGTCAACGGACAAGTCAGGCGGCTGAGACCCCGCGATATGCGTAGTCGCAACGGACGCCTGGCAAAATATAAGGGTTAAGGGAGTATCGTATAAGGGGGCGCGGCTCATGATGTGTGCCGCGTTGTAGTGTCTTTTGCATAATGGCGTAGAATGTATGAACGCACGCGTTAAATTTCTGCTTTACAATATCCGTTATGGAACCGGAACCGGCATGACCTACCATCTGCCGGTTCCCTTCACCGGCTATTTCAGGCCAAGCCAAAGAAATACCGAAAGGATTCTGTCTTTTATCAAAGCCGAAAAGCCGGATATCATCGGTCTTATCGAGGTGGATGAAGGCTCATACCGTTCCAAGCGAATCAATCAGGCGCAATGGATCGCGCAGGAACTTGGCTATGAGCATGTATATGAGTCTAAGTATGGAGAAAGTTCGCTGGCGCGGCGGGTGCCCGTGTTAAACCGACAGGGAAACGCCTTTATCACAAACAGAAACATTGAAGCGAGACAATTTCATTTTTTCAAAAAGGGCGTTAAAAAACTTGTGATTGAATTGGAGTTTGATTCTTTTGTCGTCTTCCTTGTGCATCTGTCCCTCGCTTATCATCACCGACAGCGGCAATTGACGGATTTGCACTCGTTGTTCGCCTCGGTAAAAAAACCCATGATTGTGGCAGGCGATTTTAACGCATTTTGGGGCATGGAAGAATTGAAACTTTTTATGGCCGCCGGAAATCTCATGAACGCGAATATTAAAGGCGAGCCCACTTTTCCAAGCTTTGCGCCGCGAAGCCAATTGGATTTCGTGTTGCACAGTCCGGATATAAAAATTCACCGGTTTTCGGTGCGACGTGTGAAATACTCCGACCATTGCCCGATTGTATGTGAATTTGAAACGCCGGATATAAAAGCGCAGAATAAGGGAAAACGGTGAAAGGCCGCCCGCACAGCGATGCCCGTGGCGGTTCGCATGTCCCCGCAGCCCTGTCCATTGACCAAGGTTCATCCGGGAGAGTCCCTTTGGGTATTGTTCGAAAACCGAAATTAACCGAGATTGTTTCCATGAAACAATTGCTCGATGCCGCCGCTGCGGAACGCCAGGTGTTGTCCCGCAGACTTGCCGAGATGTTCGAGAATGCCCGCGATTTTCACGTGTATGTGGATGCTGACGGCGTGGGAGGACTGGTGGCGCTTCATATTGATCTGATTGATTTGGCCGAAGTGCGTTCGCTCGTGGTGCGACACGATTTGCGGGGCGGAGGGATTGGCCGCCTGTTGGTTCAGGCGGCCATCAAAGAAGCGAAACATCTCGAGATGTCGAGGGTGTATACCTTTACCCGCATTCCCGCATTTTTCGAGCGCATGGGGTTTGTGGCGGTTGACCGCGCGGAACTGCCCTACAAGGCGTTTAAGGATTGTCTGCAATGCCCTCTGTTCCCAGGATGCGATGAAACCGCGTTATTACGGGATTTGACTGACGGCATTTCGTGAGAACACGGCATTCCGTGTGCCCCCGACGCCGCAGTCCGCCCTGTGTTTGCCATTATTTCAAGCGACACCTCCTTTGGATGGCGAACGTGTGAAAAACTTATTTGCAAATACCGTAATAACTTGTATACAATAGAGTATAACGAACGGTAGGTAGCATGCCCTCAGCATGCGCCTGTCGCGTATCAGGGCGAGAACAGGCGCGTTTGAAAAGCAAAAGGTAACTGTCTAGCAAGCATAATAAGTTGAAACTGTTGTTTGCCCCAAAAAGCAGCCGTCATTCCCGCGAAAGCGGGAATCCAGAGCTATAC
>DSBB01000130.1 GCA_011046175.1 Candidatus Hydrogenedentota bacterium
CCTCTGATATGCCTGTAAAAGAGGCAAAACGGCTGCTCAAAGAAAATGGACTTGTTTGCAGCGCAGTAACAACCGTCCTGAGTCATTCCAGAAGATTCAGTCTCGCCGGTTTTGCGCAACAACATCAGAAAACGCGGAACGCGGCGATTGATGAAGGGCGCAAAGCGGTTGAAATCGCCCGCGCCCTCGGCACCAGCGAGGTTACCTTGCGCTTGTATACGGATGGTTTCGACTATCCTTTCCATGTGGATTATTCCGCTCATTGGAACACCATCATCTCCTCCATCAAAACGATTGCAAAATTTGCGTCCCCTGATGTAAACATTGCCGTCGCCTACAAGCCGCGCGAACCGCGCAAGCACTTGACTATTTCCTCGGTGGGAAAGGCGCTCTCCATGTGTCAGGAGATTGCCATGAAAAATGTGGGGGTCGCCATTAATTTTTCTCATGCGCTGATGGCGGGTGAGAATCCGGCAGAAAGCATCGCATTTTTGAATCGGGCGGGTAAATTGTTCCAGGTTTACATGAGTGATTCTTACAATTTGTGGGATGACATGATGATACCCGGAAGCCTCCACTTGTGGGAATCCCTGGAAGCGCTTTTCTATTTGAAGACCATCAAATATCGGGGGTTTGTAACACTTGACATCATCCCCCAGCGCATTGATCCGACACATGCGCTGCAAATCGCCATCGGCAATCTCGCCATTCTTTGGAAAAAACTGGAGAAACTGGACGCCGCGGAGCTGCGCAAGGCGCAACGCACATTGGACGCCACAGAGAGCCAGCGCATTATCCGGCGCGTGATGATGCAGGGATAACCAAGCAGGGAGTCTTTTGTTTCTACAATGTCCGTATGTTGTACCAGAAATTCCGGCGCGGTCAAGGAGATTGAACGCTGCTGACCGGTAATACGCAAGGACTGAAGGCGGCGCAAATCAAGGCGCTTGAACGGCTGGCAAAACGCGCCGCACAGGCAAAAAGTATTGTTTCAAATGACCTGGCCCGGTCGTTGGCGGCGATCTCGTTCGAAATCCAGCGGCAGGTGGGGGTGATGATAGACCGACGCGGCAGGGTGCGTGCTGTTATTGTGGGAGATGCGCGCAGCCTTTTCCTTCCGGATATTCAACGGCGCGGACGTGACAGGCTTTGCGGTTTGCGTTTGATTCATTCCCATCTGGCTCGCGAACCGTTGACAGATGACGATCTTACCGACCTTGCGTTGCTGCGTTTTGATCTTGTGGCCGCGCTCGGGGTTCAGGAGGACGGCACGCCCGGGATGCTGCATATTGCGCACCTTATTCCCGACAACGAAACGGAAAAACCCTGGGTGGTGTTACCGCCGCAACAAGTGCAATCGCTTGACGACGACTTCCTTGATTTTATCAGCGCGCTTGAGGAGGAGTTTGAACGTAAACGAAGCCCGCGTCTTGCCACGGACACGCGCGACCGCGCCATATTGATTCATGTGTCTACGTTGCCCCAATCGCTCGCGCAGGATTCCATGGCGGAATTGCATGAACTGGCGCGAAGCGCGGGGCTTGATATTGTGCATCAGATAATTCAGCGGCGCCCGCTTGATCCACGGTTGGTGATGGGACGCGGCAAAATGCAGGCCGCATTAATTACCGCAATGCAAAAAGGCGCGGAGATGCTGGTCTTCGATTTGAATCTCACACCGTCACAAGCGCGCTCTCTGTCTGAATTCACCGACCTGAAGATATTGGATAGAACGCAGGTCATTTTGGATATATTTGCGCAGCATGCGGTAACCCGTGAAGGCAAATTGCAGGTGGAACTGGCGCAATTGCGGTATTTATTGCCTATTTTAAGCATACGACAGGCGGCGCTTTCACGGTTGACCGGCGGCATAGGCGGGCGCGGACCCGGCGAAACGCGCCTGGAAATTGACCGGCGCCGCGCGCGTGACCGAATCGCGCGGCTTGAACGCGAAGTGGAACAACTTGGCAAACGCCGAAGGCTGAGGCGCAAGACCAGAACAGATAACAAAACACACACCATTGCCGTGGTGGGCTATACCAATGCGGGCAAATCAACGCTCTTGAACAACCTGACCAATAGTGATGTCGAGGCAAAAGATTTCTTGTTTGCCACACTTAATCCCGTTTCGCGGCGGTTGCGCTTTCCAAGGGAACGTGAAGTCATCGTTACGGATACGGTAGGATTTATTCGAAATTTGCCCAAAGACCTCGTCGCGGCGTTTAGAACAACCTTTGAGGAATTGCATGAGGCCGATTTATTGTTGCATATAGTGGACGCAAGTTCTACGGATTCCGCCGAAAAAATAGAAACAGTCTTGGACACCATAAGGACTTTGGAACTTGACGACAAGCCAATGGTAACCATATTTAACAAAATAGATTTGTGCAACCCGGATGAAGTGGCCGGATTGGTGCGCCAGTACAGCGGCATAGCAGTAAGCGCGCTGGATCGAACCACGTTTGGAGCGTTATTGGATGAACTCGAATCACGGCTTTTTCCGGATGACATGGAGAAAAAATGCGTTTCATTATAGTTGTCTTTGCCGCAGGGACGGGAATGCTGCTTTTGGGCATTGCGGCGGCGCAAGCGCCGGCAAGCCAGGACCGCGGCGCGCTGACGCATCAATTGAGGGAACAAGAGGCACTGGGGGCGGCGACAACCTCCGATGAAGAATTACAGCGTCGTTATATCGCAACGCTGACGGCGCTGGGGTATCATGACCTGGTTGCTGAGCAATACGTGGGGATGCTTCGACGGCAATCGGACAACCCGTCGCTCTGGCGTTTGGCGGGCGAGGCATGGATGCGCGTGGGACCCTATGGGCGAAACAAGGCGTTCGAGGCGCTGAAAAAAGCGCAGGCGCTTGATGCGGAGGCGTACGAAACACTTTTCCTGCTTGCCCACCTCTATCATCATGAAGGGCTTTACGCGGCGGCGGAAGATCTCTACGAGGCGGTCTTGGCGAAGGCCCCGGAGCATACCCGCGCCCTTTTGGGCAGGGCCGTCCTCATGGCGCGCAATGGAGACATTGCCGAAGCCTCACGTTCATTTGATGAAATCGGCGCCGCGGCGCAGGAGTACGACGTGGAAGCGCGCATTATGCTGCGCAAGGCGTTGTTTGACTTTGAACGGCGCGGCGGATGGTTTGAGGATAACGCCGCCAATCATGCCGCATACGCGCGGCTGCTCTACCGCGCGGGAAGGCTTACCGACGCCTTGATGGCGGCGCGCCGCGCTGTCGCTCATAATGAAGACGATTATCGCACGTGGAATTTTATCGCCGCCATGAGTTTGCAAATCGGAAACTTGGAGAACGCCGAACAGGCCTATGGAAAATCGCTGGCCGCCAATCCTGATC
>DSBB01000288.1 GCA_011046175.1 Candidatus Hydrogenedentota bacterium
CACGGTTTCTTTGAAGAAAAACCCCGCGCCGTGAGGTGGATCGCTAGCAATTACGTAAGAACAAAGGTTATTCAGCTATCATGGTTCGTCGCCATTCGGCTAAACTGTTACCTCTTTTGAACATTTTACCTGAGGAAAGGTCATGTATGCCCTGTATTCAAGCCTTTTTGACATATTGGACAGAAATATATTATTATTCCCGCGCTTTGCGGGCGGCATGCAAAGAGTGCTTCAATTGGTTCGCCTCAAGAATAGGTCTTTGGGCGTAACGGCAGAAAATAAGAACGAAAATTCAGGAGAAAAGATTATGTTGGGTTGCACGTACGGAACAATGTTTCAGACCACTGTGGCGGGCGGCAGTTATCAGGAAGGCCTGACCGTTCATTTACAAGGCGTGCCGCCGGGACTTTACATTACCGAGGCCGAAATTTACGCGGCATTGCTTACGCGCAAACCGGGGCAAAGCGAGTTGGCCTCGCCAAGGCGTGAGCCGGATGTGCCCATTATTTACAGCGGCGTAAACGCGGCTGACACTATGCCGGGCTTTGCGAACAAAGGGTACACAAACGGCACTCCCTTTGTGATTCTCATCCCCAACCTTGACCGGCATTTCGTACATATTGAACAGTACCAGACCACCAACCGCACACCGCGCCCGGGGCATGCTTCCTACGCTTCATATCTGAAGTACGGTGAATGGGACGATAGTATCGGTGCGGGTTTTTTCAGCGGTCGCTACACCTCGACCATCGTGGCGGCAGGAGCCGTTGCCCGGCGCATTTTGAAAAAACACGGCATCGAGATTTTTTCCTATGTCAAGGAAGCCGCGGGAATACGCATGCCGGATGTCCCGGTGGAAGAAGCCCGGGCGAAGGTGGACAAGTTCCGTGAAGTGCGCCGTGATTACGACCCCATATATCAATGGTTGTTTGCAGACGGACGGTATACGCCGGATCTGCGATTTCTTGAGAAAGTAGCCGTGCTCACGGAGCTTGAAAAGAACCTGATTGCCATCCAAGACAAGGGGCGCAAGATGGACGCGGGGGCGATCAGCAAGGAACATGGCGTACACCCCACCATGAACTGCCCTGATGTGGATACGGCCTTCGCCATGGAAAAACGCATTCTTGAAATTCGCGATGAAGGCGATTCAAGCGGCGGCCTGGTCGAGGTTGTCGCGACCGGACTGCCTGTGGGCCTTGGAGAGCCTGTTTTCCGCAAGCTGGACGGCGAACTGGGCAGGATGATGAGCATTGGCACAATAAAAGCCGTGGAAATCGGCGCGGGATACGCTGTCAAAGACATGCGCGGTTCCGAGTGCAATGATCAGATTCGCGCAAAAGACGGCAAGGTCTATTTCGAATCCAACAATGCGGGCGGTGTGACGGGCGGCCTTGCCACGGGGCAAACGCTTGTGGCGCGATTGGCGGTCAAACCCACGCCAACCATCGCCAAAGACCAGCATACGATTGACAAGGTGTCTCTGGAAAACGCCAAACTCAGCGCCGTAACCAGGCGCGACCCCACCATTGTGGCGCGGGTTTGGCCGGTGGCGGAAGCGTTTGCTTCTCTTACGCTTTTAGACCTTTACGCGCAGCATTTGGGATATCGCGCTTTATGGTGTCCTGACCAGAAGTGAAACTGCGTGATTCAGCAAATGTTGTCGGGAACTATGAGACATGTATAATGGGGTCCGCCCGATGCCGGGAAGCATTGTTGTGCAATAAGGCTCGTGGATTTCATACGAGAGTGTAGGTGCCCGAATTGCCTTTGAAGCGCTCATTGGCCAAATCAGGGAGTCATACCGTGAAGGAAGCATCTCGGGACCGCGCCATGCCGTTGTTCGTTGCGGACGGGATATATCTCGCGGCGGTATATGCCTTTTTTCTTGCCATCCCGCCGCTGGGACGCGATTATGCCGCGCTGGCGCGCCCGGATAGCGTGGTGTTTTTTGATGGGATGACGCGCCTGTTCGGCGCTCACGGGTGGATGTATCTGCTTGTGAACTTTGCGTTGTTGTACGGCTGTGTGGCGTTGATTCTTGCGCTTGCGCGGAATCTCACGGACGGGCCGTGGTGGCTGGGTTCGGTGGCGGCGGTGCTGTTCATGGCGAACCCGGTAAAAACGGAGGCCGTGCTCAACCTCAGCGGCGTACGCGACCTCTGGCCGTGCTTCATGGCGCTGTTGACCATTTATGTGTATCTTGTATGTCGCGAGAGCAACCTGCGCGGCGCGGGTCTCGCGCCGTTATTCGTTTATCTCATTGCCGTACTGACCGGTCCCCTTAACATCACGCTCTTTGCCGTGTTGATGGCGCTCGAGTTTTTCGTGTTCGAGAAGAGAACCCAGCGCTGGCTTCCCATTGCGGTGGCGGGCGCAATCGCGCTGTTCGCGAGCGGGCAGTGGGCAATAGCGGGCGCGTTGGGCCCGGCGCGCATGTTCGCTCCGCTATTCTTCATCATATATCCCATCGGCATGACGCCTGATACCGTCGCCTTTTTTCAGGCATGGCCTCTGGCGGGATATGCCGTCGGTATTGCCGCAGTGGTTGTCTGTCTTTATCTCATCCGCAAAGTGAATAATCCGGCATTCACCTTCGGGCTGCTTGGCGCTGCGGCGTTCAGGCTGTGTCAGGGCGGCTTCACGGTGGACGCTGTCACACTTGCCGGAGGCGGGCGCCTGCTGGTTCCCGCAGCGCTGGTGTGTATTGCCGTTGCGGGGTTCTTCCGGGCTGTTATGGAAAACGTAGAATGGCGCAAGTCGGTGGTGCGTATCACAACCCTGTTATGTATTGCGGCGATGATCTGTCAGCTTTGGGTGAATTTGCACTGGCGTCACGCAGGCCGCGAAATGCAACGCTTGCAAGCGCTCGTCGCCGAAGCCGCGCTGGAAAATCCCGGCGAACCCATTGCCATTGTTCCGGATATTCAATACTACCGTACTGTGCCGCTGATGCTGTGCGAAAGCGTGAAATACCGAACGCCCTTCAGCGCGCCGCAACCGGTTGTTCCGTTGATGCCCATCTCCGTGATTCCGCCCGTTGACATCAACATCAAGCGCTACAGCCCCGAATCCGTCACGGTGTCCGTACAGGGACTCGCAGCGCCTGCGGAAGATAAGCCGCCTTTGTTCTCGCGCCGCTGGTGGCTGCGCCGTTATCAACCGACGCCGCCGGTGATACTGCACATTGAATCAGCCGTTTACCCCTTTCCAAGCCGCCATCTGTCGCTGTGGCAAGATGTCCCGGGATCAGATGGATCGGACTGATCAGACGGATCGGACTGATCGGACTGATCGGACTGATCAGACGGATCGGACAGGTCATAAGCCCTACCGGACTGTTGCCGCAGGTTATTGG
>DSBB01000054.1 GCA_011046175.1 Candidatus Hydrogenedentota bacterium
CTTTATCGCTGCGTCCTTCACTATTTTCTATTCTGCTCATTATAAGTATGTTACAATTCTGTTTCTTAGGAGAAGGGCGACAGCCCGCCGAAATCCGGGGCTAATAGATAGCTTCAGTCGCAGTGCTCCTTCGCAATGACGCAGACTGATGATTGACGTTTACGCCAGACGGCTAAAATGTTACGAAGTTTCAGACATTACGCCCGGCGAAATGGTGGATGTTTCGGCAGGTTGGTTTGAAATGGGGCGTCCCTATGCTGACGAGGGATTTGAAGAGGAACTGCCTGTTCACGAGGTCTATCTGGATGCGTATAAAATCGGCAAGTATCCCGTGACCAATCAGGAATACGCTCATGCCTTGAACTGGGCGAATGCCCGGGGGGTTCTGACAGACGCCAAGGGGAATGCATACACAGCCGGATTGGTTTTCGCTTATGGCAAGAACATGGCGGACACTTTCAGCAGCAACGATCACGCGGAGATTACCTATGGCGACGGGATATTCCGTGTCCGCAACCGCACGGGATACAACCGGCAGAATTTTTCCATGGCGCATCATCCTGTAGTGCGCGTCAGCTGGTATGGCGCCATAGCCTTCTGTAACTGGCTGAGCGAAATGAACGGACTGGAGCAGTGCTACGACACAACCGATTGGACGCGATACGAGCCGGTGCGCAGCGGTTACCGGTTGCCCACCGAGGCCGAGTGGGAACGCGCGGCGGCTTGGGACGCCGCCGGCGGCGGAAAACATTGGCGCTACGGTATAAGCAGTGATGAAATCAGCATTGCCCGCGCCAATTACCTTGGCGATTCCGTCGCCAATCCGTTGGGGTTGACCACCTTGCCGTACACGTCGCCCGTGGGTTGGTATGATGGTGTGAATCCTGCGCAATTGAGCAACCGGAGCGTGTTCACCAAGACAAGCGCAAGCCCCGCAGGCGCGTTCGACATGGCCGGTAATGTGTGGGAATGGTGCTATGACTGGTATCAGGCGGACTACTACGCCGTAAGCCCGGAAAAGAACCCGTCAGGTCCGGATTCGGGAACGTTTCGCACGTTGCGCGGCGGCGCATGGAACTTCAACCATCGAATCAATCGTTCGGCGATTCGCCTCAGAAACGCCCCGGAAACCATGCTTTACGTGTACGGTTTCCGCGTATGCATTTCCAACCCATCTTGATGACATTTTTGGCGGTGGCATCACCGACGTCCCAAGGATGTTCCTGGGGCGTTTCTACCCGGTTTGCTCGGCATATTGCAGTTCGTACAAGGTGCGATAGAGCCCGTTCCGGGCGAGCAGTTCTTCGTGGTCGCCGGTTTCACGGATGCGTCCGTGATGCATGACAATGATGCGATCGGCGTTGCGGATTGTGGAGAGACGATGCGCGATTACAATGCTGGTGCGGCTGCGCAGCAGTTTTTCGACGGCTTTTTGAATGAGATGCTCCGTTTCCGAATCCACGTTGGAGGTGGCTTCGTCAAGAGCGAGTATGGCGGGGTCGTGGGCAATGGTGCGGGCGAAGGCGATGAGTTGCCGTTGTCCGGTGGACAAGTTGCCGCCCCGCTCGCCAACGTGGTATTGGTAGCCGCCGGGCATCCGTTCAATGAATCCATCGGCATTGACATAGGCGGCGCACTCGCGGATGCGCTCCATTGTGAGGGCAGCGTTGCCCAGGCGGATGTTTGCTTCGATTGTGCCGGAAAACAAAAAAGGCTCCTGCAGGACAATGCCGATTTGTTTGCGCAACGAGCGCAGCTGATAGTCGCGAATATCCCTGTTGTCAATGCGTATTGCCCCCTGTTGGCATTCATAGAACCGCGCCAAGAGGTTAAGCAGCGTGCTTTTTCCCGCGCCTGTGTGCCCGACCACCGCCACATGCTCGCCCGGCTGCACATGAAAGGTGATGTCGCGCAATATCCATTGGGTCTCTTTTCCGTTGGACACGCTTTCTTCGTCGTAGGCGAACCAAACGCCGTCGAAGTCAATCATTCCCTCGAATCGCGGCGCTTCCAACGAACCGGGCAGGTCTTGTATTTCCGGCGCCGTGTCAAGCAGTGTAAAGACCCGTTCCGACGCCGCCATCGCTTCAAGCAGTAGATTGTACCGGTCGGCAAGGGCGCGTATGGGGCCAAAAAATCGCTCCGCCAGCAGGATGAACGCGAAAATGGTGCCCACCGATGCCAGTCCGCTTTGTTCCGCGCCCGTCATCATGAATATCACGCCGCAATAAAGGATAATCAGCGCGGTGGAAAGGCTGCTGAAGAATTCCACCGTGGGAAAGTAAACGGCGAAATTGCGCACCTGTCGCAGCCATTCATCGCGGTGCGCGGCGTTGCGCCGTTTGAATTCCTGATAAGCAAACGCCTCTCTGCCGAACAGCTGCACAATGGCCATGCCGCTGATATGCTCCTGCATCCACGCGGTGATGCGGGCGATTTTCCGGCGCGCCTCCAAAAAGGAGTGTTGCGCATATTTTCGGAATATGACGCTTGTGGCGAGAATGAACGGAACGGGGCAGAGCGCGACCAGCGCGAGTTGCCAGTTTACATACAGCATAACAAACAAGACCACGACGATGGTCAGCATGTCGCTGATGACTGCGACTACCCCCCCCACAATGGTTTGTTGAATCTTTTCGATGTCGTTGGTAATTCGGTTGAGCAGGCGGCCAACGGGATTGCGGTCTATGAAGCGAAGGGGCTGGCGCTGGATATGATTAAACAGTTCCAATCGCATGTCGTACATGCACTTCTGGCCAATGACCGAGACCAGCAACACTTGAGAATAACGCACCACCGCCTGACCAATCATCAGCGCGCCCAGCGCCGCCACCACCAGGGTGAGCCCGCGCGCATCCACCGCCATGACGGCATTTATCGCCTCGGCGTCCGCCGTGTTGTCCGTTTCAAGGAGCGCGCGCGCGGGATTGTTAATGTAGCGGTCAACAGCGCGCATAATAAGCAGCGGTGTAATGTTGTTGAGTACGGATAAAAGCAGGAGGAGTCCTGTGGCGGCGAGCATGCTGTTTCGGTAGGGGCGCGTATACGAGAGAAGACGCCGCATCAGTCGCCCGTCATAAGAGCGCTGCGGCAGTTCGTCGTCTATGTGATAACCTTCCGTCATCTCTCTTTGTCCAATTGTGCTTCGAGCATTTGCCGCCGGTACATGCGCGTGTAGACGCCGTTGCCTTTGATGAGCGCCTCGTGTTTTCCCCGCTCCACGATGCTGCCGCCGTCAAGGACGATAATTTTGTCGGCGTGCGCCACCGCCGAAACGCGATGCGAAATGATGATGCTGGTGCGTGCGGCCATAACCTCGCGCAGGCCGCGCAATATGGCCTGTTC
>DSBB01000104.1 GCA_011046175.1 Candidatus Hydrogenedentota bacterium
GGCTACGGTCATTACCGCATCGGCATGGCGCTCGCCTCGGCGGCAAGCGCAAAAGGATATGTTCCCTACTGGCACGACCTGCTCGGCTTTGATTCAGCGGGGGCGCGCATGATTCGCGATCTGGAAAAATGGTATTCGCTGGGCTCGCGCATCTCGCAGAAATCAAAATTGTTCAACAAGGCCCTGTGGGATCCGCTCATGGGAAAATGGTTCAAACGCTTTGAAAAGAATTACCCCATGGTTGAAGGCACAAAAATTTTCGCCGACACACTGAAAGACATTCCCTGCGACACGCCTTTTCTGGCCACCCATCCATTCAACGCTTACGCCGGGCTTCATGCCGGGCTGAAGAATGTCATAAACATTGTGCCGGACAATTGCCCTCTTGGATTTCATCTTGCGCCGGGAGCGGTACATACGGTGCAATCGCCCTCGGCGTATTTCATCTTCCGCACCCTGCGCGATTTGGGACCGAAAAAGAGCGTCGCACAAGGCATGCCCGCCGAACAGGTAATCATGGCGGGACATTACATTGACCATGAACTGGCCGCGAACATCCCCGAGGACTGCGACGCGCGGCTCGAGCGAATGTCGCAAAACGCGCCAAGGCGGCTGCTCATCTCCATCGGCGGCGCAGGAGCGCAACAAGAATTGCTGACGGAAATCATACGCCATCTGATGCCGCGGCTGAAGGCGGAGAAAACTGCCTTGTTCGTCAACTGCGGCGATCATCGGAATGCCCTCGCCCATTTCACTGAAAACGTGGCGGGGTTCAAGCAAATAGCCGTTGAGCACTTCGAGTGGGAGGAAATCCGTTCCTTTGCGGAAACAGCCCGATGTGACACCGTTTCCGGGCTCCACGTGTTTTGCAATGACGACCCATTCGTTGCCGTGTACACCACCAATCTGCTTATGCGCGTTTGCGATGTTATGCTGACCAAACCAAGTGAACTTGCGTTCTACCCCGTCCCGAAACTGCTCCTCGAGCGGGTCGGCGGGCATGAGGCCTGGGGGGCCATACGCGCCGCGGAAATCGGCGACGGAACGCCGGAATGCGCGGGAACAGCCTTTACCCTGCATGCGTTGGAACTGCTGACCATTGAGAACGACATGCTTGAATCGTACTGCTGTCAGATAAAGCGTCTTCATGAACAGGGAATTTACAACGGCGCATACCGCGCCGTTGACTTGGCAACGGGGACCAGTTGAGCGCGCAGATGCAAGCCGGTTTACCCGGCTTGCGCAACAGTTATCGGGACGCCGCCGGTTCTTCATGAGACAGGCAATGGAGCGTGCCGAACCCCCAGACCAGATCCACGGCATGTATGCCGACCACGCGCCGGTCGGGAAACAGTTCTGACAAGACGCCCAGAGCGATGCGGTCGTTGGAATCATTAAATGTGGGAACAAGCACCGTGCCGTTTGCGATATAAAAGTTGGCATAACTGGCGGGCAGCAATGTCTTCCGAAAATAAAGCGGCGACGGCAGAGGCAGGGGAACGCAGGCGATCCCGCCGCCGTTTTCAAGACGCGCGCCTTGCAGCCGCTCAATATTTTCCTCCAACGCGGCATAGTTCCGACTGCGCCGATTCTTTTCGCGGCAACAAACCACCGTTGTCGGATTGACAAAGCGACAAACATCGTCCACATGACCGTGGGTATCGTCGCCGAGAATGCCTTCGTTCAGCCATATTAGATTCGTCACGCCAAGATACTTTTTGAAGCAGGCCTCGTAATCGCCCTTGCCAAAGCCGGGATTACGGGGCTGGCAGTGTTGATCGAGAAGGCATTCTTCGGTAGTCAACAGCGAGCCCCGTCCATTGCCGTCGAGCGCGCCGCCCTCGAGCGTTACGGTGCCGCCTTTATGCTTTACATCGGTCAGAGGCAGGCGCAACCGCCCGGCAATTTCACTCGCCCAGCGCGCATCCCGTTTGTGATTGTCATATTTCGCCCATCCGTTGAAACGAAACCGACGACAACAAAGACGACCTTTTCCGTCAACAACGAAACACGGCGAAATGTCTCGCATCCAGCCGCGATCCAAGGGGAACTGATGAAACACAACGGCGGACAGGTTCACATGCGCCTGTTCCAACATTCTTCGCGCCGCCTGTTCGGCCAACGCCCCAGTTACGACTATCCTCACCTGCTCCACTTCGGCAAGGTGGCGCGCAAATTCCACGAACGCCCAGCGGGCCGAGGCAAACTTGCCCGGCCAGTCGCGGCTGTTCGCAGGCCACGCGAGATGGGTCGCACGATGGGGTTCCCATTCAGCGGGCAACCGCGACGACGACATGCCGCCAGGCTTCATGACGCCGTACCCTCGTCCAGAAAACGTCTTGTGATGGCGGAGTAGGCGTCTATGCGCCGGTCGCGCAAAAACGGCCAGTTGCGGCGGACCGTTTCCAAACGCGCCACATCAACTTCCGCGATCAACGTTTCTTCCTTGTCATGGGATGCGCGGGCGATTACGACGCCCTGCGGGTCGGCGACAAACGACGCGCCCCAGAACTCGATGCCGGCCTGAACCTCGCACCGCTCGAAACCGACCCGGTTGGCCGCCGCCACATACACGCCGTTGGCGACAGCGTGGCCGCGTTGCGCCGTCAACCATGCGTCGTACTGCCGCTCCCCGTATTGTTCCTTTTCGTGGGGATGCCAGCCGATGGCCGTGGGATAAACCAACGCAACCGCGCCGTTTAATGTCGCAAGTCGCGCTGCCTCGGGATACCACTGATCCCAACAAATAAGCGGAGCAATCACACCGAAGCGGGTGGAAAAAGATTTGAAGCCCAGATCGCCCGGGGTAAAATAGAATTTTTCATAATAAGCGGGATCGTCGGGAATATGCATTTTCCGGTAGACCCCCAGACACCTACCGTCCGCGTCAAACACCAGCACGCTGTTGTGATACACGCCCGGCGCGCGCCGCTCGAAAAACGGCGCAAGCAACGCCACGCCGTGTTGCGCGGCAAACGCGCCGCATGACTGCGCGGTGGGTCCATCCAACGGCTCGGCAAGGTCAAAACAATTCACGTCTTCGCGCTGGCAGAAATAATGGGAAGCGAACAGTTCAGGCAGGCAAATCACCTGCGCGCCCTGTTTCGCCGCTTCCGCCGCAAGGGTAAGACCATGTTTCAGGTTTGCGGCGACATCCTCATTCATGGCCATTTGCACAAGCCCCAAAACAAAGTTGTTTGCGTTCATAAATTATTCCTGTGGTGGGATGATTATGGAAGCGGCCTCGGCCAGCAGTTTTTCGCCGCGCAAAGTCCATTCAATTCCGGCAAGCACCCAGGCGTCAATTTTATCGAGAAACTCAGGGGGAACCCC
>DSBB01000406.1 GCA_011046175.1 Candidatus Hydrogenedentota bacterium
CCCCCGTCACATGCAGGCGCGCATCTGCTCTCGTGTTTTGATGTGAACCGCTTATTCTTCCTGCGCGGGCGTCTCTTCCGCGGCGGGCGTTTCAAGTTCATCAACCGCCGGTTCAATTTCCTCGCCGGCGTCAGCCGCCGCCTCTTCAGGCGCGTCAACATTTTCAGCCGCGCCGTTCGTCTCATCCGTCTGTTGCGCCGCCGTATCCGCGCCGTCAGTTGCGTCTTCAACAACATCTTCCGCCACAGCGCTGTCCGCGGACTCGTCTTCATCATCCACTGTTTCCGCTGCCGCTTCTTCAACCTCTTCGGCGTCGGCGTCTTGCATCGGTTCCGGTGTTGCGAACTCGTCTTCGCCGGCGTCCTCTTCCATGTCCAGGTCTTCCAGATACTCCTCATCCTCCTCTTCAGGGAACAAGTCGGGATGTTCTTCTTTCAGCACATCAAGCGCCTGCTGTGACCGTCTCGCAATCATGGATTCCGGAAAAACCTCGATCTGTTTTTCGTACGCCGCAATGGCTTCCTCCAGGCGCTCCATTTCTTCCAGTATCCGGCCGACATCATAATGCTTGCGCCGTCCGACAAGCGTTTCCGGCCATTCCTGCGCCACACGCTCGAATCCGGTCAGCGCCGCTTCCAAGTCGCCGCGGTTCCATGCCAGAAAAGCGAGGCCGTCAACGGCGTTGGGAACATATTCGCTGTCAGGATATTCATTCAGCAGCCGATTAAACGCCGCTTCCGCCTCTTCGTATCTTTCCGCCTCGATGGCGGTTTCCCCCATGCGGTAAACCGCCTCCGGGGTCCAACGTCCCAGCGAATCAACAATGCCCTTGTATTTTTCCAGCCGCTCAAGGGGGTCTTCCGTGAGCGCCGCTTCGGCGTACAGCGTGTTTATCTCGCGTTCCTTGACTACGGCGCTCACTCGTATCAGCGAACCGATGACGACGCACAGGATGAGAAACACCGCGCCGCCCACATAAAGTTTGTAATTCTCTTCCAGATGAGCAAGCGCTTTCTGCCACTCCGTCTGAGGTTCCTCAGTTATCAGAAGGTGATCAACTGCCGGTTTCTTTTTTCGTGGTCTTGCCATTTTCTTGCACTTTCGCTGTTATGAGTCAAAAATAAAGCGTCCCCTGCGCCGCTGTGATGCAGCCCACACCATATATGTTTTTCCGCCTCAGGTGATCGGCCCCCATTCCACAATCTGCCACGTGTCGCCGAATCGTTCCATCATGATGATGACCTGCCCCTGCAGATTCATGGGCGGGTATTCGATGGGCGAAGCAGACTCGGCAATCGCGCCGAAGGTGTCAATGACGCGCGCACGGTCGCCCTGTACCCGGATGCGCGGCGGTGTGCGCGTTATCTTGATGGCGCGGTAATTGCGCAACAACGTGTTCAGGTCTTCCCGTAACTTCTCATAATCGCGCCCCTCACGGTCCTTATAGGAACGCGAAACATGGGCAAGCACCTGGTATATGCGCCGCCCTTCCATGCCGCGTTGCACATCTTCGAGAACGAGCGCTATTTTTTCTTCATCACTGAGTTTGCTGCCGGTGATGCGTCCCAAGTCCACCGACATGCCGGTTTGGCAGCCGGCAACAGCGAACACGCCCAAAAGACACATCAACGCCGTGCGTGAATTTTTCATCAGAATGAGGTTTCCGTAGTCTGGTCAGGCACCAGATGAAGCACCAAGCGTTTGCCTTGGAAAGGCCCAAGGGGAATCACGGAAACCTCCAGCTTCTTGCCGGGTTTCCGAAACAGAAGTTCCGCGCCGCCCGAGGCCTCTTTTACGTTTATGAGTTTCCAGTCGGCGGCGGGACATGAGTCAATGTAAAATTGCGCAATGTCGTTAACGTCCGCGCGAATAGTATACACCATGCGGCCCACCTGCAGGTTGGGCGATTCATAAACATACGACCGCTCACGGTCTTCTTTCGCCTTCTTGGGAAGCGGCACATCGCGGAAGCGCTGATTGGACGCCATCTGGAGGCCGGAGGTCTGCGGCGGCGCGACCGTTTCAATCCCCTGCTCTTCAACGGGGTCGTCCTCCAGCAGCTCCACCGGCGGCATCGGCTTCTGTTGCCACGGCATAGACTGGCAACCAACACAAATCATCACGCAAGCGAAAATACTGAATAAAAGAGTCAGCCGATTCATGGTAACCTCGTCCTGTTACGCCTGTTCGCAGGCACATTGCATTCCGTATAACGCGGGACAAGACCGGCAATAACACGCACAGCGCCGCTTGTCCATTCTAACATACGCCATATAGCATAGATAATCCACCCTGATACTTTCAACCTTGCGTCCATAATCCAATTTGACCTGACGCGCCCCCGAGGTTCACAATACGGTTTTCACGATCGCCCCTTAATGGCGAATATTCTGTCGCCAGGAAAAACTGCAATCGCGGCGCGACCGCGTTGGAAGGAGTATTGTATGAGCTTAACGATGAATCGGCGGAAGTTTTTGTCTTGTGCCGCAGCGGCAACCGTGGCTCCGATGATCGTGCCCGCGTCGGTCTTGGGAAAGGGCGGCGCGGTGGCGCCCTCAGAGCGCATCACCGCCGCAGGCATCGGCATTCAGGGGCGGGGGTTTCACGATCTCCAATGGATGATTCGCAATGACGATGTCCGGTTCCTGGCAATCTGTGACATTCAAAAGAAACAACGTCATAAAATAAAGGCGTTTGTGGATGACTTCTACGGCAACCAAGACTGCGCCATGTATTCCGATATGCGCGAGTTCTTCGCGCAACGTCCCGACATTGACGTGGTGCTGATTGCCACGGGCGACCGTTGGCATGCACAGGCGTCCATACGCGCCATGCGCGCAGGAAAGGACGTGTACACCGAGAAGCCTTCCACCATGACCATTGCCGAGGGGCGCGCCGTGGTGCGGACAGCCGCCGACTACGGCAGGGTCTATCAAACGGGCACGCAACGGCTGAGCGAGCCGAACCATGTGTTTTGCATTCAGATGGCGCTCACGGGCAGGTTGGGCAAAGTGGACAAGGCCTATGCCCATATTGCGCCTTGGGACACGGCCAAAATGCCCCGCCAATGGAAGGAAGCGCAGCCGGAACCGCCCAGAGACGAGGTGGATTGGGACGCATGGTTGGGGCCGTGTCCGTGGCGTCCGTACAACGAATCATACGTCCGGGGCGGCTGGCGCGGCGATTACGATTTTCATACCAGTTGCATCGGCGAATGGGGCGCCCACACGTTCGCGCAGGCGCAGATGGGGCTGGGGATGGGCGAGTCTTCGCCCATCAAGTATGAGTATGTGGACAACGACAGCGGCGACGGCATGGTCTGTCATTTTGC
>DSBB01000483.1 GCA_011046175.1 Candidatus Hydrogenedentota bacterium
CGTTAACAGTCCTTCTTGTATCTTCTGGATTCCCGTTTTCACGGGAATGACGGTAGTCGTTGTCTATAGGTCAAACTGACAAAAAATTGTCAGCCAACCGGTGTTAAGCGCCTAAATCAGAAACAAGAAACGACCGACATGCCCGGCGGCATATCGGCCGTTTTATTTTCACGGGGTTTGATGATGTATGCCGCGGTTTACAGGCCGGGCGCGTCCATGCCTGTCAGCAGCCATTCGCCGTTTTCGCGGCTGACAATCAATTCCATGCTGAGCGATCCGAAATTACCGACCAAATCCACCGGATACACGGAGGCTACGTTTCCGTCAACCTTAATCTGCGCGTCATCCAGAATGACGTCCATGTCATCCATATATCCCATGTCAATGGCCTCGAGAATGAACATTTTGGCGCCGGCTTTGTCGCGCCAGTCATAATGTTCAAATTTGTCTGAAAACAGCACCATGATGGCGTCCACATCTTTTGCCATCATGGCCTCGCGCCATTTTTCCATTTGCAGGGAGATTTCCTCTTCAGGTGTCAGCCCCTTGCCGGCGCCCGTGGCGCATCCCGCCAACATTGCGCCCGCAAGCGCCATGACCATTCCCAGCACAAGCATGTTGCGTTTCATAGGACATTCCTCCTTGTTGTGTTGTTGTGAAAAGCCTATACCGTCTTTGAAACACCCATAGAATACTACTTTCAGGAGTGCGATGCAACCCAAAACGCATTGACGCGCACGACACGCCCGCCGCCATGAGGCGGTATTACTTTATGATGCGGCTGAATTCACGTATACTATGGGCATAATCCGCACACATATCCGGGCGTTGCCCGTAATCCAATCATGGGTTGTTGCGAGTGATGCAAAACAATCTGGACGCGCGGGATTGCCGTGTCGTGCCTGCGCCTGCCTCGCAACGGCGATGAAATGAGTGGTATCATCAACTCAACTTCCTTGCTTTTACAGCGGTGGTTCGGAAATAGCGTAATAATGAAATCTACATTCACATCCCGATATTGCGCATGGGCGTTGATGATAGTCATGGCATGCCCTGCTTACGCTCAAGGGATGGATGTCTGGCGCGACGCGACTCTCTATCGGGACGAATGGGGCACACCCCATGTCTACGCTGAAAATCCCTTTGCGTTGGCGTATGTGTTTGGCTATGCACAGGCCGAAGACCATGCCGAGCATATCCTGCTTGCGTATCGTATGGCAAACGGGAAATTGGCGGCGGTATTAGGCGAAAAATACGCCGATTCCGACGCATTTTCCTTGAAACTCGGTCACGCGCGGCTGGCGGAGCAGGCGCTGGCTGTTGCCGACCCGGTAACCCTGGCGTTGTGCGAGGGCTTTGCCACGGGAATCAACGCATGGCTGGTGGATAATGCTCAAGCCGTGCCGTCCTGGGCGGATGGGGTGCAGCCACGGGACGTATTGGCATACTGGCATGCGTTTTTGATGAGCATGGCACCGTTTGAACTGCCCGACGCTTTTCGACGCGCCCCCGCCATGCCGACCGGCAACGCCTGGGCCATGAATGCAGAGCGCAGCGCCGAGGGGAACCCGGTTCTTGTCATTAACCCGCACCAGAACCACGAAAGTTTTTTCCAGTGGTACGAAGCGCATCTTGTGACCGGCGATATGAATGTTTACGGGGCGACGTTGCGCGGATTGCCTGTTATCTTGCAGGGGCATAATCCTTGCCTTGGCTGGGCGTTAACCCCAAATTGGCCTGATTTTGCCGACATGTTTATCGAGGAATATGAAAGCGCGCCGCCCAATCCCCGCGATCCGCGTGTGCGAACGGAAGACGTTACGGCTGAACAGGCGATGCTTCTCTACTATATGTCGCAATCGCTTCCGTACCATATTCAGACCGATTACGGGCTGGAAACCCGCTACGTGCCCGCTTATATAGGCGATAGAGGACCCGTATTTGAAGACGCCACTCACGGATTGAACTCGTGGTATATCGGCGGATTCACAGATTTCGGGGGGTTGCGTCAACTGGTTGAAATGGCGCGCGCGCCAAACATCGAAATGTTCTGGGCGGCCCTTTCCATGCATCAGTTGCCGTGTTTTCATGTTACCTATGCGGATTGCCATAACAATATCTTTTATTTGTACAACACAAAAGCGGGACTGCGCCTGTGGCCGCCCAAAGACGGTACTAATCCCGACGACCCCGCAATAAACCAGCAATGGGACGTCCCTGTTTCTTCGGACCTCTCAGCGTTAGCGTGGCATGATGTTTTCGCTTTGAATGAACTGCCGGCCATTCTAAATCCCGCCTCCGGATACGTGCAGGCCTGCGGCAATACTCCCTGGACCGTCACGGAGCCATGCCCCCTTGACCCTTCGCTATGGCCGCCGTGGTTGTTTTTCGACAAGGATACTTACCGCGCTGCGAGGGTGCGGCAACTGTTGCGCAAAGGGCAACGCTCCTTTCGCGATCATCAATCCATGTTGTACGATGTGGTTGTTCCCGCCGCGCTGGACATGGTTCCCGCCATACTACGCGCCGCGGAAACGCGACAGGACAGGGTCTCGAACGCGCATCCCGATTTCTGGGCTGGAATTGACACGCTCCGAGGCTGGAATTATATTGCAGAAATCAATTCCCCGGGAATGACTTTTTACCATTTGTGGTGGAACTTTGCCCGCGCCCGCGCTGCGCAGCAATTTCCGACGGAAGCCTCTTTTTATGAGGCCGCCCGCGCTGACGCGCCCCTTGCTCAGGATATTATGTTGCGCGCTGTTGAAGACGCGGCCCGTGAATTGCGCAATGAATACGGCGACATGCAAGTGTGCTGGGGCGATGTTCACCGCATTCGCAGAGGCGTAAGGGAAGCGCCTTTACCCGGCGCCCATAGCGGAGAGCCTGTCTTTATCACCGGCGATTACACCATGCAGCGAGGCCGCCTTATTGCCAACTACGGATACGGGTTTGCCATGATCACCCAATTCGGGGAGCGCCCCGACTCTGTAAGCGTGCTTGCGTTCGGCGTTTCGCGCAATAACGATTCTCCCCACTATGATGACCAGCTTGACTTGCTGCTGGAACGACGCTTCAAGCGCGTACGGTTTGATGACGACGCCGTTTTACGTCACGCCGACAGGGCGATGGGCAAGAGTATCACCCTGCTGCCGCTGGGGGCGCCCGGCGCCGTGACGCTTCACGCTTCAAACGTAATTCAAGGACGGTTGTACACGGAAACGGAAGCGCCCGAGCCGCTGCCGCGCGATGTTATTCCATTTTCACTGTATATGCGACCGGAAACGAGACCGGCCGCAACGGCGGTAACGGTTGAACTGTCCGTATA
>DSBB01000311.1 GCA_011046175.1 Candidatus Hydrogenedentota bacterium
AGAAACGGCCTGTTATTCACCGCTTGTGGAAATATATCTGTACGTGTTTTCCGTGTTTCGGACGGCATCGAGCGCTTTCATTATAGTATTGAATGATTTTTGCGTATTGGAGGCGGCGACTGTTTATAGCCTACAAACCGGCCTTAATACAACCCCGTGTCTGAATCAGATGAATTGCGAACGTTCCCGTTGCGCGTCAAAAGCGCGAACCACCGAAACGATATCGTCAGCCTTGAACGGTTTTTGCAGGCAACCGTCGGCGCCGCTGTCGCGCATTTCGTGGGTTTGTTGATTCACCGCCATGGCGGTGACGATGTACACCTTAATTCCGGCAATATCGCCGTTCTCCTTTAGGCGTCGGCACACTTCCCAACCGTCCATATCCGGGATGGCCACCTCGAGCAAGACCAGCCAGAAATCGCCGCCGGAAGCGAGAGACTGCGCTTCTTCTCCGGTGCTGCAACACTGCACGTCATACCCTTCATTCGCAAGGCACCGCGCAATAAACGTCCGGCTTTCTTCGTCCTCGTCCACGCATAGAATCTTATCGCCTAACCGTCTGCCGGCGGGCGCTCCCTGGCTGAGCGCATAATGGATGCCGCTTAACAGCGTACTTTTCCGGAAATTGCGTTTAACGCGCGACGCGACAAATTCCGCGTATCTGTGATACAAGTCGTCATCATCGGTGAGCATGATGACCGGCACGTTGACCGTAAATGGTTTGTGGAAGATATCGTCCAACAGGAGACTGCCCGCCGCGCCGGATTCCGTATCCACAATAATGCAGTCAGGATTGTATCTTTCCGCCATTGAAACGGCGGCGGAAGGATACAACGCGTGAATCATATCCATTCCCTCCGTGTGCAGCAGATTTCTTATCTGCGCGCTCAGCGCGCGGTCTTGCGAGACGACTTCAACAAGCAGATGCGTTTCGATAGGCAGAAGAGCCGTTTCCGGAATGCCCGTATTCTCATCGGATTCAGGAGTATAAAGCGGCAGGGTGAAACGGAATGTTGAACCTTCGCCGACTTTGCTTGTCACGTTGATGCGGCTGCCGTGCAACCGCACAATATCTTGCGCGATGGCCAAGCCGATTCCTGTGCCGCCATATTTTCTGGTTGACGACGCATCACATTGATAAAAGCGGGAGAATATCTTGTCAAGCGCCTCTTCCGGTATGCCGATTCCCGTGTCAACAACCGAAATGTGAACCGTGTCTTTGCGGGTTTCGACATTAACCGTGACTTCTCCGTCATTCCGATTGAATTTCACGGCGTTTGCCAACAAGTTGTTAAAAACCTGCCCTAATTTTCCCTTGTCGCCTTCAACCATTACGGGGTGTTGAATTTCTGAGCCGCCGGCGTCAAAAACGGTTAAGCGTATTTTTATTTTGCGGCCGTCAGCGACCGGTTTGACGCTTTGAATACTGGCGCGAATGCAATCGAGCAGATCGAAGCGGGTGAATACCAAGTCCTCCGCGCCTTTGTGAAGACGCGAAAAGTCAAGCAGGTTTTCTATCAGGGAAACAAGTTTTTCCACGTTGCGAAGGGTGATTTCAAGGTATTCCCGTTGTGTGTCCGTAATCGGCCCCGCCTTCCCGTTAAGTACCATGTCCGTATAGCCCATTACCGCCACGAGCGGAGTGCGCAGCTCATGGGACACATTGGAAAGCAGGTTGGTTTTCATCTCATCAAGAGATTTCAGTTCTTCATTCGCGGCATGCAGTTTTTCCCGCGCCTGGGTCGCTTCGTCAAGGGTTTGTTTCAGGTCTTCCAGCAATTTGGCGTTGCGTATGGCGGCCGCAAGATGCGGCGCAATTTGCTCAAGCATTTGCGCGTCAGATTCGTTAAAGCCGTTCGTGTGACATGAACCAAAGCTAAGGACGCCGATTATCTTTTGTTCCGCATGAAGCGGCACACACAGGCAACTTCGGATGGTGTCCGGAAACAAGCCCATAAACTCGCCTGTATGCTCGTGGAAATCGGGGATGAGAAGGCAGCGTTCTTCTCGCGCCACCCATGCGGCGCAACTGTTGGCATTGTCCATACGGGGAAATTTTTCAAGCCCTGTGCGCGGTTCCGGCCATATCTGCCGCGTCTCGAAGGCGCCGTCTTCCATGCGAAGGGAAACGGCCGCGTAGTCGAAATTAACCAGCCAACGGACCTCACGGGGCAGGCTTTCATACACGCGGCCCGCTTCAATACTTGTATTCACCACGTTGGCAATCTGGCTGATGGCCGCCATACGTTCCGCCCGGTCGGAGACCTCCTTCTCAAGACGGACGTTTCGTGTCACATCCCTGAATGAACCGTCAATGCCGACCAACTCGCCCCGCTCGCCAAAAAGGCGAATGCCGGACATTTCCACGCACACGGGTTGGCTGTTATGTTTTTTCAGCCAGACTCGGGCGCTTTCTATGTAGGGCTGTTGGGAAATTTCACCAATGACATGCTCAAATTCTTCCTCGTGAACAAAAAAGTCGTGGAGGGCATGTCCCAATACATCACCGATATTCTCGTACCCCAGAATTTCCGCGCCGGCGGGATTGATAAAAGTGATAATATTATTCTCGGCTGTTTGAAAAACACCGTCCCGCATGGCGGTCACAAGGTTGCGGTATTTCTGTTCTGACGAGCGAAGACGCCGTATATTGGAACGTAGCGCCGCGGCCATTTGGTTGAAAGAAGAGGCAAGTTCCTCGATTTCGTCGCCTGTTTCAACCTTCAGCTTCAATTCCAAGTCGCCTTGCCGAATAATTTGCGCGCCTTCATTTAACAGTGAAACCGGACGTATTATGGTGTTGTTGACAATCCGATAGCCAATAGCGCAAAAAACACATATAAGCAAGGCGCTCACCACCAGTGTTATGGCCGCCGCTTGATTTATAATGGCAAATACATGATATGTCGGGCGATGAACGGCGATGTATACGGGTAATTCCTCCGAGAGTCTTCGGTATGCCAACAATACGGGCATGGTTTGGCCCCTCGAATTATAACTCCAGAGCATGAAAGAGTCCTGCTGTCGTTCAGGATGTTTGGCCATGCGATCTTTTAGGCTTTGATGCAGTGGCGAGAAGCTTGGCGGGGGAGGCGTCATGCCGGTACTTTCGTCAAGGAAAATAATAAAGCCTTCGTTGTTTTCGTAAACAACGACTTCATATCGGTCGTAGAGACGTTGCGTTGCCGCCGCCTGCTCGTTAAGCATGAGCGCCATTAATTCATGGATATTCTGGCTTTCGGCAAGATAGCCGAGGGTTTCGCCGTTTTCAGGATGCAGAACCGGCGTGACCAACAAGGCGGCATAACGGTTTTGATCGGGCAGG
>DSBB01000162.1 GCA_011046175.1 Candidatus Hydrogenedentota bacterium
CAATTGTATGAACAAGATGCGTCAAACTTACAAAAAATTGTCAGCCACGCAGCATTAAGCGCCTAACAAACACAATTGTATGAACAAGATGCGTCAAACTTACAAAAAATTGTCAGCCACGCAGCATTAAGCGCCTAACAAACACAATTGTATGAACAAGATGCGTCAAACTTACAAAAAATTGTCAGCCAACCGGTGTTAAGCGCCTATTGTTGCAACCTGTATGGCGCTGTTCAGTTGCCTGTGAGCGGCGCAAGGTGATACAGAAAACGTCGGTCCGGCATGATTTCCTCTTTTTCCTGGGTGACGAAATAACGCGCCGCAATCGCTTCAAAGCCTTCAACCGTGAATTCCGGATATTGATCCGTTTTATTAAGCAGTAGTTTCTGAACCATCGGGTCTTTTTTTGTAAGCATTTCAATGACGACTTCACATTTGAAAGTGGCCAGCCAGTCCATTACTTGAACAAGGGGTATGTTGCCGGTGATGACCAGATGATGCACAAGGGCAAGGCACAGGACAAGCGCGGGCGTTTCGCGGTCGAGCAGGGAAAGCCGTTCTTCACACCGCCACCCAAGCCGCGGCGACGGGTTGGTCACATCGCACACTAGCGGCAGGATATTTCGGTTCTTTTCCTGTTTCAGTTCATGGTAAAAACGCTGCACGGCAAGTTCATCAACGTCCATGGCGACGACATAGTCGCTGCCTTCTGCGAGGATTCGCGAAAAATGTCCCGTATTACAGCCGATGTCCCACGCGCTTTGCCGGTGGCGCTGTGCCGCCGCCTTGCGCACGAACGCGGATTTGCGGTTGAAGCATGCCGCGTCGTAACTGTGGGTGCTTTCATATTCAGACCATTCCGACCGCGGGGGCGACCAGTCCAATTTACGGATAATCCTTCGGAGTTTCTTGATGTTCGCAAAGATGATTTCCTTGCCGAATTCGCTGTCACGCGTTTCGTCGAGCATGGAAGTCTTCGCATTTCCCAGGGCGGCCACCAGTTTCGATTGCAAATAAACAAGCGAAAACACGCCGGGACGCAGCATATCGCGAAGCGACATCAGCCGGCTGCATTCTTCGGGAGAAATGCCGTCAACGTTTCCGCGCAGCCAGGGCCGGAATGATACGCGTTTGTATGATTGCAGCATAAGCGGATACAGGAAATGCTGGCAAAACTGCCGAAACCCCACCCAAGGCGTTCCCGGAACATATTGCTCGAAGGAGGGTATGTCAATGAATACGGGTTGTGCCCCGACAAACTGAATGTTAAATGCGGAAGCGTCTTTCAGGATAAGATTGTCGCATAATCCGTTTTCCATCAGCTCAAGATGCAGCAACGCGGCGTCCTTCAGCATTTCAAAGCACCACTCGTAGGAATAATTGATGAACGGGACGCGAACATGTTCGAGACAGGCGGCCCATCGGTCATCCGCCGCAACGAGTTGCCGCGCCGCGCTGTCGTCAATCACACGGGACGCCACAATGTTCCCTGAAGCCGCATATCGTCGGTAAACCTTGCTCTGCTCGAAATGCCGCCAATTTTCCAGCGCTTTTTCGGACAAGCCGCGCAGCACACGGTTCCCAAGCAGATACACCTGGTTGTTTCGGTCGCGAAACGACCCCCGCTCCCGAGCCAGGACATCAGGGTTGGTCATGACCTGCATCCTGTTCCCCGGTCTCGGCGCTGACTTCCCGTTTGTACAGCCCCAAGGCGCGGCGAATGCGCCGCCAGTAAATCCTGAACAGCACAAAAATTCCCGCAACGCCGCCCAAGAGTATTTGGATCAGAATGGAACCTGACGAAGGGTCAAGATAGGCGTGCGCGTCCTGTTGGAACAGGAATAAACACAAAAATATCACTGCAACAAAGCGTATGATTGACTGCATGGCTTCTTGTTTCCGCGTTACATCGCTGTCGGGGCGATTCCAGAGCGCGTTTGCGCTGCGGCGCCCGTGTCTTGTTATAACAGATGCATTTCTCATAGTTCAATGCGGCAAATGAAAATAGTCCCGGGCACGCGAGGCATATTTCGTTGGGTTGTTGCGGGCGCAACGTCCCGCCCTCTATAATTTACCCAGTGCGATGCGCGCTGGGTGTCTTGCGCGTGTTGCGGCCGACCGGCGCAACCCTGCATTCCGACTGATTGTGCCGGCGTTGGTTTCCCCCGCGTTATGTTGTTTCACACACGTCAAAAGGAGCGCGCAAGTGAAGAATCCCGGGCGTACCGATATCCTGCTAAGCGCCGCCGCCCCCGCGCTGACCGTCTTTTTCTTTGTGCCCTTTTCGCTGTATCTTACAAACCGGCAGATGTTCTTTGCCGCGCCATTTAATTTGGCCTTGCTGCTGCTTTCAGTCAGCGCATGCGTCTGTTTGCTGTTGGCCTTTCCCGTGTTGCTGTTGAAAGGAAAAGCCCGGGCGCGCCTGTTTTCGCTGTACGCGTTCTTGGGCGCTGCCCTGTGGGCGCAGGCCTATTTGCTCAACTGGGATTATGGTTTGCTTGACGGCTCGCCCCTGCGATGGCGCCTGTTCGAGCTGCGCAGCCTTGTTGATGTCGCTGTGTGGGCCATATTATTCGGTTACGTGGCGGTGCGGGGCGCGCAAAAAAACGCCTCCCTGCGCGGATTGTTTTTGCTATTACTCTTTATGCAAAGCGGCAGCCTCGCCTATAATTGGATGGCGGGGCGGACCAACGCGCTTGGCGGGCGGGCCCGTGAATACGCCGTCACATTTCAAGATCAGTTCACGTTTTCGATCGAAAAAAATGTCGTCGTGCTTGTGCTTGACGCGTACCAGACCGACTTTTTCAACCGGTATATCAAGGAGAATCCCGATTACCGCGACCGGTTGCCCGGGTTTACCTATTATCCGAACGCCCTTGCGGAATATCACTTTACCAACAATTCCATTCCTTCTCTACTGACTGGAAATTATCTGATCAAAAGCGCCCTGCCTCCCGGGAAAAGATTACGCCATTACAGAAGTGATTTCTTGAAAGAACATTCGCTCCCCGCCTTGTTGAAAGGTGCGGGCTATCATGTGGGCGTATACCCGTATTACGCGCATCACGTCTATACGCCCGCCATATTCGGTGAAATCGCCGACAACTATCAACCGACCAGGGAATTCGCGCGCAATGAGTCAAACGAATTTGCCGGCCTGCTGGCGGTGGCCTTGTTTCGGATTACGCCGCATCCGCTCAAGAAAAAAGTGCATGAACGGTTTTTGTCGGGAATCGCGTTTGAACAGGACAGGGATGAATTTTTGCATTATATGCAAAGGCAAAGCCGCGTTGGCATAAGCCAACCAACGCTTAGGTATTACCA
>DSBB01000385.1 GCA_011046175.1 Candidatus Hydrogenedentota bacterium
AAGTTGTCTGGATACGGAAAAATGACATACAATGCCGACAGGAGATTTTTTTAAGCAGAAGGATAGACTCATGCGCTACAGAAAATTGGGATCAACCAATCTTGAAGTTTCCGTAATATCTTTTGGAGCATGGCAAATCGGCGATCCGGACTTTTGGGGACCGGGCGACGAATCTACCCCGGAAGACGTGGTCGCCGCCGCTGTGGACGCGGGAATAAACTTGTTTGACACTGCGGAATTGTACGGCGACGGCAATTCGGAAATCGTTTTGGGAAAAGCGTTGCAGGGCAAACGCGACAACGTTTATATAGCAAGCAAGGTCTCTACGGACCATTGCGCCCCCGGCGAAGTGCGCAAGGCATGTGAAAACAGTCTGCAACGGCTGGGAACAACATGGCTGGACCTATATCAGATACATTGGCCGTTTGACAGAGCCCTATATGAAGATGTTCATGCTGAACTGGAAAAACTGAAGACGGAGGGGAAGGTGCGACACGTTGGCGTATCCAATTTCGGCGCCTGTGATCTGGACGCGTGGATGAAAACCGGTTCAGCCGTATCCAATCAAATCGGTTATAACATGCTTTTCCGGGCGCCCGAGTACGAAATGCTCCCCGCATGCCGCGAATACGGCCTTGGCGTGCTTACCTATATGCCGCTTATGCAGGGGTTGTTGGCTGGACGCTATGCCTCTATCGGGGAAATTCCGATGCCGCGGCGGCGCACCCGCCATTTTGACGGCACACGTGAAGGAACGCGCCATGGCAAGTCCGGACACGAAGAAGTATTGATGGATACGGTGGAGGATTTATTTGATTTTGCCGACGCGGTGGGCATCTCCATGTCGGTTTTGTGTCTGAGCTGGCTTATCGCCCAACCCGGCGTAACCTCGGTGATATTGGGGTCTCGAAACACAGAGCAACTGCTCACAAATCTTCAAGCGGCGGACTTGGATATCGGGCCGGCGGCGATTGCCCAATTGAACGAATTCACCTTCCCCCTCAAGGTGGCGATGGGAGACAATTGCGACATGTGGGAATCTGATGAAAACAGGCGAATTCATTAGGAGCCAGGCAAAATGATCACATTTGTTATCCCCGTATACAACGAAGCGCCGACGCTCGAGGCGCTTACCGCAGGCATTCGCAACAATATCGGCGACAGGGAATATGGCATTCTTTTCATTGACGACGGAAGTACGGATGATTCGTGGAAGGTGTTGTGTGAATTGCGCGCCCAGTCGTCCTCCGTGGAAATTGTGCGGCTGCGGCGCAATTTTGGCAAGACCGTCGCGTTGTCATTGGGATTTGCCATGGCGCGCGGGGACGTTATCATTACCATGGATGCCGACATGCAGGACGATCCGGGGGAAATTCCCAACATGCTCGCAAAACTTGACGAAGGCTATGATGTGGTCTGCGGCTGGAAGCAGCGCCGTCATGACCCCTGGCACAAAACGCTGCCTTCGCGCATATTCAACGCTTGGATTGCCCACACATTCAAACTCCCGCTTCATGATGTAAACACAGGATTCAAGGCAATAAGGGGGAATGTGGCGGCGCAGTTGCCGCTATGGAGCGATATGCACCGCTTGATACCCGTATTTGCCGCAAATATGGGCTACAAGGTGGCGGAAATCCCTGTTCAGCATCACCCACGCAAGCACGGCAAATCAAAATACGGGTTTGAACGGTTTATGCGGGGGGCAATAGACGCTCTCACTGCGGCATTCCTGACACGATACGGAGACGCGCCGGGACAATATTTCGGACGCATGATGCTGTTCTGCATTTTTCTTATCGTCCTGTCTTTTGCGGCAACGTTGTTTGCAGGACTTGTGGTGCCCGTTTTTTACAGCGACATGCCGCACAATGAACAACTGGCTCTGACAGCCATTGTCATGCTGGTGACGTTGGTAAGCCTTGTCATCATCGGCATCGGAGCAATCGGGTTCGGATTGGGATTGTTGGGCGAATTGTTGTTGCGCCGCCTGCCCGCGCCCGATCCAAGACAGTGTATTGCAGAATCCCATACGGTGAGCCGCGCGGAATAAAGAACACGTGACGGCATTCCGCGTGATTTTCAGGAGAAGGAGTTATGTCGAAAAACGCGAAACAACACCCCTTGGAAGGAAAAAGAGCGCCTGCGTTCACATTGAAATCATGCTCGGGCGCAAAGGTGAGGCTCGCTGATCTTAAAGGGAAAATTGTCGTGTTGTATTTCTATCCGAAAGATAACACCTCCGGATGTACGATTGAAGCGAAGGGATTTCGTGACGCACAAAAAGACATGACAAAAGCGGGCGCCCTGGTGCTTGGCGTCAGTCCGGACTCCGTTGCGTCCCATTGCAGGTTCAGAGATAACCATGACCTGAACTTTGACCTTCTTGCCGATCCCGGGCACGCCGTGGCGGAGAAGTACGGCGTATGGATCGAAAAAAGCATGTATGGCAGAAAGTATATGGGTGTCCAGCGGGCGACTTTTCTGATTGATCAAGCGGGAAAAATATGTCATGTTTGGCCGAAAGTAAAACCCCAGGGACATGCCAAGGAAGTGTTGGAAGCCGTTTCCGCGTTGAAATAAGGGATATCTTTTATGTTGCTGCAACCCGTTGACTGGACAATCGTCGGCTTGTTTTTTCTCGTGTCCCTCGTGGTGGGGGTGGCCGTAACCCGCAAGGCGGGCTTGAACACCACGGAATTTTTCGCCGCAGGGCGCAGTATGCCTTGGTGGCTGCTTGGCATTTCCATGGTGGCGACTACATTCTCGACTGATACCCCCAATTTGGTTACCAACCTCGTACGGGAAGATGGCGTCGCCGGCAACTGGCGTTGGTGGGCATTTCTGCTCACGGGCATGTTGACGGTGTTCGTCTATGCGCGGCTTTGGCGACGTTCGGGCGTGCTGACCGATTTGGAATTTTACGAATTGCGCTACAGTGGAAAATCCGCGGCGTTTTTGCGGGGATTTCGCGCGGTGTATCTGGGCGTCTTTTTTAATGTGATTGTCATGGCGTCGGTGTCGCTCGCGGCAATTAAAATTGGGAGCATACTACTCAATCTGTCGCCTGTGCAAACAATTCTCATTGCTGGCGGCGTTACGGTAGTGTACAGTTCCCTCGGGGGATTGCGTGGCGTGCTCATTACCGACCTCATTCAGTTCACAATGGCCATGATCGGCGCCGTGGGCGCAGCGTATGTGGCGCTGAACCGTCCCGAGGTGGGCGGTTTGTCCGGAATGCTTGCGCATCCCGAACTGCAGGGAAAGTTGGGGTTTCTCCCTGATTTTACAGCGCCCGACCAACGGCATGTGCTCATGGG
>DSBB01000002.1 GCA_011046175.1 Candidatus Hydrogenedentota bacterium
ACCTTATGGGGGATGTCCCGTGGCGTGTTCCCGCTGCGGGTGTGATCGCGGAGACCTACGGTCAAACAAGTCTTGCCTTTGACGCGTACTTGCCGCCGACCGCCGCCGTCGCAGGTGCGGTAAAACTGCGCCGACAGGAGCCGCCGCCTTTTTATGCGGAAGCGGTCTTGCATCGGGACGGCGCGGGCGGCGTGTATTTGGGCGAACGGCAACTGGAGGCGGCCATACCGCTGCCATTGGTTGTGAAGCATCTGAATCTGCATCGCGAAACCGTACAGGCGCGGCCCTTCCCTATCGAGGCGGAAGGACTGCTTCAGGCACGCTATGAACAAAACGCGTCCCAAGCGCCGTATCTGCTGACGCTGGATGCCACCGACTGCGCGGTGCGACTGCAACCTTGGCTACATAAGACGCCGGGCATTTCCTTGCACGCAAGCGTACAGGGTGATGAACGGGGGCGGACGGTTGATCTACTCCTCGACAGGCAGCGGATAACCATGTACGACGGAGGCGCGGGTAATTATCAGGCGCGGGATGTGGATGTCGCGCTGGACAAACTTGCCCGGCTGTTTCCGCAGGAAATCACCCCAGGCGGCAACGTCCTGTTGTCCTTTGGCACGGCGCCCCTTTACATGCGCGCGCAACTGCGCGGCGCCGAGGTGACGTTTGCGCCCGACATCAGGTTCGGCTTGGTTGATGGCGTGGTGGAATACGGCGAGGGCGCATTGCAGCTGCGGGACATCACCGTGCGCGGCGGCGGTTTCGATTGTCGGTTGAACATGACCCGTGGGGCCGCCGCATGGGACGCGATATTGGACGGCGCGCGTGTGGACGTGAATCGGCTGCGGGACATCAACGAAGCACTGGCAAGATTGCGTGGGCATGAATCGCCCCGCGAGACAGGTATAACCATGCCGAACGCCACGGGCACGCTGGGGATGCGCCTCGGCGAGGTGGCGTACCGGCGCGGTGCAATCAGGCAGGTCACCGGCACGGCACAGATTTCGCCGGAGATTATCATTATCGAAGATTTTTCCTGTCACATCGGGCGGGGCACGGCCGGCGGGCGTGTGCGCGTCCAATCGGAACAGGCGGGGCGCTCTCCCGCAACCGGCGGCCCGCGCAGACCCGCCGTTATATACGCCAACCTCCGCATAGACGGCGCGGATGCGTCGCAGGCGGAGCAACTTCTTTTTGAGCAGCCCCGTGATCTTGCCGGGCGCGCGTGGGGAACGATCGAGGCGCAACTGCCCACCGGTAAGGAGGGGTACCGGCGCATGGACGGAAAATTTCAGCTGCAACTGCGCGATGGTTCGCTTGGCAAGCTTGGATTTGCGACGCGGCTTACCTCCATGTTGCGCAACATGGAAATAGTGCGGCTGCGAATGCCCTCGCTTCAGAACGAAGGGCTCACCTACGACAACGCTTCCATCAACATCGTCATGCGAGACGGACTTGCCCAACTCAACGACTGCACGGCAACCAGCCCTTCTTATACCGTCGAAGCCGCCGGACTTGTGGACTTTGGCCGTATGCATACCGACGTGCAGGTGCGCATGAGTCTGTTCGACGCCGTCACCGGACTCATGGAACATGTGCCGATCATTGGACCCACAGCAACCACCGCGCTGCGTGAAGCGACCCGTATCCGGCTCCGCGCCACCGGCCCCCCTTTCGATATTCGCTGGCAGCCTGACATTCTGCCGTAGACCAACTCGGCGAACGGCGGCGCGTCCGCGCTGCGCCGGAGACAGAGATAAAGATATGTTGCGTAGGCATCTGCTCCGTCCCGCTGCTTTTCAAGGGTTGTTATCTGTCCGTGTATGTCAGAGGCGTCTTTGTTTCGATGTTGTTTTTTATTGCCCATAATCGCAACAACGCCATCATCAACGTGTCGCCGTTGGTGACCGCTTCGTAGTGGTTGTGCGCGTGGGAAGCCTTGGGCAGGGGGTTGTCCGAAAGAAATAAATCCGCGCTTTCTTGGGCAAAACGCTCCGCTGCGTCGAGATATTTTTCTTCACCTGTCAGTTCATAAGCGTTCAGCATCAGCCACACCGCCTCGCCGACGGTTCCCGGCCACACGGGACTGGTCAAGTTGATTTGCTGCCCGAGGTACATGTCCGCTTCCGCCAGGATTACGCGGCGATACGCGTCTTTTTGGGTTTGACGATAGCGCAGCATCAGGGTGTTGGCGTGTCCGGCGCGCGGACCGCTGCCGTAAGCGTTGGTCCAGAGATTCGCATCGCTTTTGGACACAGCGCCGGGCGCGGGATGAAGCGCGTCGAATACGTCATCATTGGCGGCGGCGACGGCGCGAAGTTTTTCGGCGAGTTTTCCGGGGATGCTGTTCGCGGCAAGTTCCAGCGACACCGCCAGCGATATGTCATAAGCGCGGCGGCTGCCGGTTTCGACGCTGCCGCCCACCAGATACCCGCCGTCATGCAACCGCGCCCGCTCGAGACCGTCCACCACGGTTTCCACCGCTTTCAGCAAGACCGGATCGCCTGTATGCGCATACGCCGCCGCCCACGTTTCAATATAGAAGCCGCCGTGCCTTGCGTATGGCGCGTTGGTTCCGGGGCCGTGTTCGCTGATTTTTGCGTGACGCGAGTAGTCGCCCGTTTTGTGATCGCCTATCTGATGTTCCCAGAGGCCGTGAGCAAAACGACGGCAGGCCTCGGGGGCAAGTTGCCTGCTGCGTTTCCACAGCGCCCACGGGCGGTAAAACTCATGAATGTCGCCGGAACGTTTTTCCATTGCTTTGTTGCCGCGCATATCCCAACCGGCATGTTCGCCCCAATAGAACAGACCGGTCGCCTTGCTTTGACAATGTTCCAGGAAGTATTTCAACGACGCATCCGCGTTTTCTGCGTACCGGCGTTCTCCGGTGATATCGGACAAGACGTACAGAATCTGATAGAGGTTTTGGCAATGCTGCGGATTCGCGCCGCCCAACATCCGGTCATGGGAGCGTATACCCCAGTCCTCGCGTGGAATGGCGGCGACCTTTTCCAACGCTTCCCCCTCCAGCATCCGCATGGTTGCGCGGTCGAGTTCTTCGGCGAACAGCGGAATATATGTGTCGCCCCGGACGCCCATGCCGTGCTCAATCATGGCGTCCGCGTAAGCGGTTGTCAGACGCAGATAATTATCCGGGTCCGATTCCTCGGCGCCGGCAACCGTTTGAACAAATAAGGTAACAGTTTAGCCGAATGGCGACGAACCATGATAGCTGAATAACCTTTGTTCTTACGTAATTGCTAGCGATCCACCTCACGGCGCGGGGTTTTTCTTCAAAGAAACCGTGACTCGCATTACG
>DSBB01000165.1 GCA_011046175.1 Candidatus Hydrogenedentota bacterium
AGCATCAGCGATGACGGCTGCGGCATGGACAAGAAAACGTTGTCCCATATTTTCGAGCCTTTTTTCACCACCAAGGACGTTGGGAAAGGCACCGGTCTCGGGCTGCCGACGGTGTACGGCATTGTCAAGCAAAACAACGGTTTTATCAACGTGTACAGCGAACCGGGCCGCGGAACAACGTTCCGCATTTATCTGCCGCGTTGCGCCGATCCTTGCGCCGTCGCGCCCGCATCACATGAAGGGACGCGCGCCGCGGGCGGACAAGAAACTATTCTTGTTGTCGAGGACGAGGAAGACTTGCTTGAATTGTGCAAGATAATGCTTGAGTCCCTGGGATACCGAATTCTCACGGCAGCCGGCGCCGAAGAAGCTGTACGGGTGGCGTCACACCACGACGGCGCAATCCATTTGCTGATGACGGACGTGATCATGCCCACCATGAACGGACGCGATCTCGCCCGGGCGCTCATTACCGAGCGTCCCGACATGAAGGTGTTGTTCATGTCCGGATACACCGCCGACGCCATTGTTCACCAAGGCGTTTTGAACGAGGGCGTGCGCTTTATCCAAAAGCCCTTTTCTACCGAAAGCCTTGCCGCCGGCGTGCGTAACGCGCTGCAAAAAGTCTGACGCGCGCGCTGCGGGAGGATTCACAAACGTCCGCGACAATTAACGATTCTTTCTGGTATACTGGCCCATATCCCGTTGATCAACGCAGTATATAAGGAATACAAGCCTTATGACGGATGTCTACATATCGCCGCTGGTGGAGCGTTTCGCCACTTCAGGCATGAAGGCGCTGTGGAGCGCGCAGAAAAAATTCTCCACCTGGCGCCGCTGCTGGGTGGCGCTGGCGGAAGCGGAACAGGAACTCGGCCTCGACATCAGTGACGCGCAGCTGGACGCGATGCGCGCCCACATCGAAGACATAGACTTCGAGAAGGCGGCGGCATACGAGAAGGAAACGCGCCACGACGTGATGGCGCACATCCATGCGTACGGCGATGTGGCGCCGGAGGCGCGGGGGATCATTCACCTCGGCGCGACCAGCTGCTATGTGGGCGACAACACCGATTTGATCCTCATGCGGGAAGGGCTGGAACTGATTCTGGACAAGGTGGCGGCCACGCTGAACCGACTGAAACTGTTTGCGTTGGAGTACAAGGATTTGGCTACGTTGGGGTTCACCCACTACCAGCCGGCGCAACTGGTGACCGTAGGCAAACGCGCCTGTCTGTGGGCGCAGGACCTGCTGCTGGACGGCGTCCAGCTGGAACAGCATTTGGCGGCGCTGCGCTGTCGCGGCGTGAAGGGAACCACCGGCACGCAAGCGTCGTTCATGGCGCTGTTCAACAACGACGAAGACAAGGTGCGCCAACTGGACAGCTTGGTCGCCGCGAAACTGGGCTTTGACGCATCATTCATTATCACCGGCCAGACATACACGCGCAAGATTGACACGCAGATACTGAACGCGCTGGCGGGCGTCGGCGAGTCGGCGCACAAGTTCGGCACGGACATGCGCCTGCTGCAAAACCGCAAGGAAGTGGAAGAGCCTTTCGAGAAGTCGCAGGTGGGCAGTTCCGCCATGCCGTACAAGCGCAATCCCATGCGCTGCGAGCGGCTATGCGCGTTGAGCCGGTTCCTCATGACGGCGCCGCTGCACGGCGTTTTCACCACGGCGACGCAATGGTTCGAGCGCACACTGGACGACTCCGCCATCCGCCGGTTGAGCGTGCCCGAAGCGTTCCTCGCGGCGGACGCCATCCTGAACCTGTACCTGAACGTAATGGAACGCCCGAAGGTGTATCCGAAAGTCATCGAGAAACACCTGTGGGAAGAACTGCCTTTCATGGCCACGGAAAACATCATGATGGCGTGCGTACAACGAGGCGGCGACCGCCAGGAACTGCATGAAATCATACGCCGCCACGCGCAGGAAGCGGGCATGCGCGTAAAAGAGGAAGGCGCGGACAACGACCTGCTCGAGAGGCTTGCGGCGGAACCCGCCATCGGCATGACCCGCGATGAAATCGAGGCCCTCCTCGACGTGCGCGAATTTGTCGGACGCGCGCCGCAGCAGGTGGAAGAATTTATGCGAGAAGAAGTTGACCCGTTCCTGACGCGGCACATGGACCGCCTCGACGCTACGTCAGATGTGCGGGTGTAAGAGTTGGTAGGATAGGTAGGATAAGTAGGACGTGTAGGACGGAAGAAACGCCACGGGAAGATGTCCTACACGTCCTACTTATCCTACCTGTCCTACCACCCCAACAAAACAGAAAACCCAGCATCATGCGCGTATTCATCGCCATTAGTATCGTGGTTATCGCCTTCGTCGGTTCGTTCGCGCTCCGGCGTTGGATAGACACGCCCCCTGGTGATGCGCCGCCCCAGCCGACGCAGCTTTGCGAGCGCATCCTGTGCCTGTCGCCGGGGCTGACGGAAACGGTGTTCGCCCTGGGTCTGGGCGCCCGCGTCGTCGGCGTTACCCGGTATTGCCTGTATCCGCCTGAAGCGCAACAACGCGCCAGTGTGGGCGGATTTCTCGACCCGAACTATGAGGCGATTGTCGCGTTGCGCCCGGACGTTGTGTTTGTGACGCCGTATCAGCGGGAACTGGCCGATGACCTGCGGCGTCTGGGTGTGGCCGTTCACGCCATTGCCCAGGATTCGCTGGACGACATCCGCGAGAGCTATCAAAACATTGCCGCGCTGTGCGGCTGCCATGATGAGGCGGACACGCTCACGGACGCGCTGAATGCCGCTGTTGCTCATGCGCGGAACGCGCAAACGGGCGGCCCGCGTCCCCGTGTGCTCATGACCACGGGACGCGATGTGCGTTCCGGCGCGTTGGATGAAGTCTATGCGGTGGGGCGCGGCACCTTTCTGGATGAACTGCTCACATTGCTGGGCGGCGAGAACATTGCGCCGGGCAATCTGCTCGAATACCCGTCGCTCTCGGCGGAAGGCATCCTGCGGCTTGACCCTGATATAATCGTTGAACTTGTTGCGGATAGTGAATACGACAGGGAACTCGAAGACAAAGCGTTGGCGGCCTGGCAGGCGTTGCCGAACCTGCGCGCCGCGCGGGAAGGACGGATTCATATTTTGTTTGGAAACTACCTGACCGTACCCGGCCCGCGCGTGACGCTGACCTTGGAAGCGCTGGCGGGATGCCTCAAAGATAGGGGGTAGGGAAGACCAATTACTTGGTCTCCCCTCCCTCCGAACCGTGCGTGCGGATTTCCCGCACACGGCTCTCCAGTCAATGGTTTCCCCATAAGGGGCTATTCAACCTGTTCGTAG
>DSBB01000314.1 GCA_011046175.1 Candidatus Hydrogenedentota bacterium
CGCAACGACACCATGGATTGAGTTGTCCGGTGAAGAAGCGCATCATGCGGCGCGTGTGGCGCGGCTGCGTCCCGGCGACGCGGTGTCGGTGTTCGACGGCGCGGGTCTTGAAGCCGCCGGTCAGAAATTGAGACTGGGGCGTAATAGCCCATGTAGCCCCGCCGTCATTGGAAACTTCCAGCGTAACCGTGATGGTTCCCACGCCTTCGGACAGGTCATAGTAAATATCCACCAGTCCGGAACCGTCGGCGCGTTGTGCAGCGTTAACATCAGACACCACGGGCAGCGCAGTGACATTGGCAGATAATATAAGGACAAGAACACATGGCGTCCATAAACCAATGAAACCCATTCTAATCTGCATAATAAAATCTCCGCACACTGTAATCTGACGACTGCAAACACCTTTATATGCTTACATGACCATTCTACGAGAGCGCACAAGACTGAAAGCAAATAAAACGCAACTGTCCGGCAAGCATAACAAGTTAAAACCGATGTGTGCCAGAAAGCAATCGTCATCCCGTCGTATCCCCCGATGGTGGTCAGCCGCGCCCACGGCAAACGCGATGATGTATAAGCCTGTCACAGTCTTATTGGTCATAAAGAAACTCCATGAAACCGCTTTTCAGTTGACAAGAAAAATACACCATTGGGCCGCCCTGGGACAACATGAAACAGGTTGCAAAAACGCCGGCTGCCGTTTGTTTCCGCCCCGGGCGTGATAAAACGAACTCTTCTCGTGTACCATTGGCGATATTGTTATCAGGACGGAGAAGATGCGGCGCGACGACACCATAATTGAATATATGCCCAAGCGGGTGTTGAACCGGCACTGGCTCTGGATGTTTATATGGACTTCGGCGGGCGTACTGCTTGCACTGTCTGCCGGACCGATGGCGCCTGTGTGGGCGGCGGCGGCGGGCGTCGCCGGTCTCGGGGCGTTGTTTGCGCCGGCGCCCATATCGCGCCGTTCCCACGCGGGCGCGGCGTTGTTATGCCTGGCATTGGGCGGCGCGCTGTTTGTCGCCCGCAAACCGGACGCAGGCAATGATAACGTGCATCAGCTTGCGCTTGCCTATCCGGTGCAGCGGATGGTGTTTGAGGGATATGCCGCAAATACGCGGGTGTATTTCCAAGACTCGAACTACCTTGTCTTCGAGATGCGTGTGACGGATGATCTGCGGGATGGCGAACTCCATCCGATACGCGGCAGGGCGCTGGTGCGATGGCGCCGCGCGGACGGGCCCGTCTTCAACGGCGCGCGCGTCCGCGTGTCAGGCAGGTTGTCGCCCCATCTGGGCGCGGTGAATCACGGCGTTCGCGGCGCTGAAGACCATTATCGCAGCCGCGGCGTCTTCTCGGCGATTCACGCAACAGGGCGCGGCGTCGAGGTGCTTGCTCCGGATTATAAGAATCCCCGTTACTGGGCGTCGCGGCTGCGGCAGTGGCAAAGCGAACGCCTGGCCCTCGTGACCCCTGAAGCGGCGCGCCCCTTTGTCAACGGCGTATGGCTGGGCGAGCGCAGCCTGATTGACGACGATGAGTATCAACAGTTCGTCCGTGCGGGCACGGCGCATGTGCTGGCGGTGTCCGGCATGCATGTGGGCGTCATCGCGCTCAGCCTCAACTTTTTGTTGCGCATGATCCGCATCCCCCGCCGCGCGCGGCTGCTGCTTTTGATGTTCGGCGTGTTTCTGTTCGCGATGATGGCGGGCGCGCGCACAGCAACCCTGCGCGCCATGATCATGCTGATGTGCTATTATTCCTATGAATGGATTGATCGCGAACCTGACGCTTTGTCAACCATGGGAATATGCGGCTTCGGCTTCTTGGTCTGGAATCCAAACGTCTTGTTTGAACCCGGTTTCCTGCTGAGCTTCGGCAGCGTTGCGGCCATTTTACTCTTTTATCCCGGCATCGTCTTCCTGTTTTCGCGACTTCACCGCATCCCGGCGGCGTCCCTTGCGGTCACCTTTTCCGCCCAAATCTTTACCTGGCCAGTCGTCGCATGGTATTTCCATCTGGCGCCCATAACCGGGATACTTGCCAACGTCGTTGTGGTGCCGCTCCTGACCGTTGCGCTGTGGCTGTCTTTTATCACAGCGTCCCTCGCCGCGGTGTCGTCTTCCGTGGCCATGATATTCGGACACGCGTTGTTGCCCGTAATTACGATAATCCAATGGACAAATCGCGCGGCGGGCGCGTTGCCCTTGGCCTATACGGCGGTATTCCGTCCCAGTATACTCGCGTTACTGTTGTACGGCGCGGCGGCGCTGTATTTTTACCGCGCCCTTTACGACGCAAAAGAGCGGCGGCGCAGCCTGATTGCCATGACGGCGCTGCTTGTCGCCGCCGCGTTGTTCTGGCGGCCCGCGTCCGAAGGCGCCGTACTCGATGTCATTGACGTGGGACATGGCGACGCCTTGTTCCTGCGCGCGCCCGGAGGAACGACGCTGCTGGTTGACGGCGGCGATTTGACCGAATACACGGACGCGGGCAAACGCATCGTTGCGCCTTTTCTGTACGCCAACGGCGTTTCACATTTGGACTACGTCGCCGTCAGCCATAGTGACAGCGATCATATCGGCGGATTGTTCCACATCATCGAAAATTTTTCCGTGGGAAGCGTGCTCATGGGGCCGGAACATCCCGAGGCAACCGAGCTGGAGACGGCGTTTCTGGAACGATGCGCCACGCGAAACATACCTGTGCGGCGTATGACGCCCGGCGACACCATCGCCGCAGGGGCCACCACCATCCAGGCCGTGCATCCCCCGACTGATTGGGCGGGGAGCCGGAAGGAAAACAACCGGTCCCTTGTTCTATACGCGGCATGGCGCGACTTTTCAGCGCTCCTGACCGGCGACGTGGAAAAAGAAGCGGAAGCGCGGCTTACGGAAACCCTCAACCTGCCCGTGTCGGCGCTGAAAGTGCCTCACCACGGTTCCAACACGTCCAGCACGGAAGCGTTCCTGCGGCATATACGCCCCGATGTGGCGGTGGTATCCGCGCGCGCCGAGGATTCTCGCGGGCCGTTCATAAAAGAACCTGTAATGGAACGATACCGGGCGCTGGACATTCCGCTGTTCCGCACCGACCGGCACGGCGGCATACGCATCCGGTCGCATCATGGCAATCTCGCCGTCACCACCGCCCGAGGCGTGCGCGGCTACAGCCTGAAATAATGTCCACGCCCTTTCTAGCGCAAAGAGTGACTGTTGAACGTTCAGCCGATCATGATGTACACTGGACATGTTATAATGTATTATAAAGAGCGCAAGTATGGAGATTGTCCACATCCAGGCG
>DSBB01000392.1 GCA_011046175.1 Candidatus Hydrogenedentota bacterium
CCATATCGCTGGCGACGACCAGGGCCGTCGGAGGTTCGTCGAGCGTCAGCAGCGCCTCCATAGCAGCATAGCCGCTCTCTTCGTCAAAATTGCCGCACTGCACCAGGTCTTCGTTGTACAAGATGTCGGCTTGTTCCAATGCCTGCCGGTAGCCCTCCAATCGCTGCCTACTGGAGACATAAGTCAGAGGCGCATTAGTGACCATCCCAATGCGGCTGTGATTTAACGCCAGTAGATGTCGAACTGCCGCCATCGCTCCGCGAACGTTGTCCACGTCCACAGAGGGAATGTCGGTGCCGGGCAACTGGCCTTGCAGGACGAGGGGGAAGCCATCTCTGTATAGATCCAACAGATCAGCATCATCGGAGCGGGGACCGGAAAGAACGAGACCGTCGGTATGGCGGCCCCGGGCCAGCTCTATGTAACTGTCGTCTGGCTCGTCAGTCTCAATGGGACGAAAGATGACGTAATAGCCGTAATGGCGCGCTGCATGGGTGATGCCTTGCAGAATGCCTGGGAGAAAAGCATCCCGATAGGTCAGGTCAGGTCCTCGGTGCCAGACCAAGGCGATGGTGCGAGTCTTACCGCTGACCAGACGTCGAGCTGTTGCATCTGGGTAGTAATTCAAACGGCGGGCTGCGTCGAAGATGCGCTGGCGAGTCTCAGGGCTGATGTGGGCGTCGGGCACATCGTTCAGCACCAAGGAAACTGTTGTACGGGAAACACCGGCTTCCTCGGCGATCTGGCGCTGTGTGGGGCGCGACTTGGCCACTGACTGTCCTCCTTTCGCAGAAGTAACGCGGTTCAGTAACGTGAGTCAGTAACACGTATTATCATTTTAGTGGAAAAAAGGAATTTGTCAATAGGTATTGGAAAAATTTAAGATTCAGGATGCTGTTCCAGATGGGGGACGGGCCGATTTCAGCAATGAAGAATATCCAGTTTTCGCACAGAATCCGCTCTGTAGCAGGTTGTTTCTTGGCTTGGCTGGCCCTCGACGCCCTGTTTAGCGGGAATACCAAGCTCAATCACGCAGTCCAACTTCGCGGTGCTCTGAACCTTACTTCGACAATGTTAAATTAGGCAAGGTCCCGCTCTCGACATATTGATAGTTTTGTGGTATCCATTGAGGAATGGACACAATTGATACTACTAAAAACGTTTTCGACCCCGAGCGTTGGGGACTTCCGGCCAAGGCCGTCTATAGTCTGGGAAATACTCTACGTGAATTCTGGGAACGGTTTCGCCATTGTTTTCGCACCCGTACCCGCGATACCAGTGAGTATGCCTACGTGTACTGGCGTGGACAGTTGACGATGGAAGACACGCGCAACTATGCGAATATTGAGCGTCGGGTGAATGGAGGCGATGGACAGGGCTTGCAACATTTTATGAGCGATTCGCCATGGATAGGGCAAGAGGTGTTCCAGCAAATTCAACGCGAGATCAAGGCGCATCCGGCCTTGGGCACGGAGGGCGTCCTGATCCTGGACGAGAGCGCTGACGCCAAGGTCGGAGAACACAGTGTTGGCGCAGCGCGACAACGGAATGGACGGTTGGGCAAGGTTGATCTGTGCCAGGTAGCGACGAATCTGGCCTTTTATCACCCCCCGACCGGGCTGTGGACGCTGGTGGATGGCGAATTGTTCATTTCCGAAAGGTGGTTCACAGACAAGTACGCGGGATTGCGCCAGGAAGTGGAACTGCCAGCAGAACGGAAGTTTGCCACCAAACCGCAGTTGGGCTTGCAGATGATTCAGCGGGCGCTGCAGCAAGGGTTGCCGTTTACGCGGGTATTGTGCGATGATTTGTATGGGCGCGGGCGCGGTTTTCGCGCCGAGTTGGACGGTGAGGGACTCAGATATGCCGCGGAGGTACCGGAGAACACCCAAGTTTACTTGAAGCCACCACGCGTTGGTGTGCCGCGTAGGCGTAAGGCCCGGGGTCGCCGTCCTATCCGCAAGCGGGTGCTGAGTCAGCACAAGCCGCGTGAGGTGCGCGCCCTGGCGAAGAGTCGACAGACGTGCTGGGAACGGGTCCAGGTGCGCCCCACCGAGCGGGGGATGTTGATTGCCGATTTTGCCGTGCGGCAGGTATGGACTCTGACTGCGGACAAGCAGGTACGGGCCGAATGGCTCGTCATCCGCCGGGACTTGGATGGGCGCTTGACTTATGTCTTGTTGAACGATCCGCCGGATACCGATCCGCAAGTCCTGATTGAGGCCAGTTGTCATCGTTACTTTGTGGAACGCACGTATCAAGATGCCAAGTCGGAGTTGGGTTGGGATGATTTCCAGGCGCGCAAATATCGCGCTTGGGAGCACCATATGGCGTTGACGGCGGCGGCCTTGTGGTTCGTGGCGAGCGTCAAGCTGGAATGGCAACAAACCTACGAACGCGATCCAGAGTTGGCGCACCAACTGGAACTGGAGGTCCTGCCAGCTCTTTCGACCGCGAACGTGCGAGAGCTGCTGCAAGCAGTTCTGCCATTGCCGCAACTTACACCCGATCAGGCGCGAGAATTGGTCGTTACTCACTTGGTTCATCGCGCGCGCTCCACCAGCAGCCGTCTCAAACAGCAACAACTGGAGTATCAAGATTCGTCTTAAATTTAACATTGTCGAACTAATCTTTAGTTTCCGCTAAAACGTGACAAAAGTTCTCATCCATGGTAAGGTTATGTCAAGACAATCACACCAGGAGGTGAGACCATTAACATAATCAATTGGGTGCAGTTGCTCTCTTTTACCCTGTTCATTCGTGAGTATACGGAGTTCATCAGGCAAGCCCATAAGTCGGTAGCGGTGCTGGCGTTGTGCATTTGAGGGGAAGATTTCTGCGCTCACGCTGGGCCTGCTCTCTGATTCTATCATGAACAAACTCGATAAACGCATCCCAGTCGTCGTTCACCTCGATACAGCGCAGCTGCAACAAGTGTTCTGCGCGCTCCTTGATCCAGCGCATACCGCCGCAGTCGAAGCGCCTGGCAATCACGTAATTGACGGCGCCCTCGACTGCCCCCGAAGAGATCTCCAAGTCACGCTCGCGCAGTTCTTTGTAGTTCATCTTATCCACCCGCTTGGCCATGTAGGTGCGCACTTTCTCCAACCGTTCGCGGGCGCTTTGCTTGCCAGGGTCAAACCGCGCGAGACGTTGGTCTATCTCGTCCACGATATCCGCTGCTCGTCCAGCGTACAGGGCTTCTTTCTGCTCCTCCACCCACTCGCGCAACTCGACACTGCCTTCCTTGTACAGACATTCGCCCGCCTCCCACAGATACTCGATCACATGGTAGATATCGATGG
>DSBB01000459.1 GCA_011046175.1 Candidatus Hydrogenedentota bacterium
GCTCGGAGGTTGTATTCCCGGAAACCCTTTGCCGGTCTGTGGCCGGCCGGGCGCCGCGCCGCGTCCCCTTCCCGGTCTGCCCTGCGGTTGTGCGCCCTGCTGCGCATCATCAACATTTGACGTTTCAATCGAAGAAAACCAAATGTTTTTCAAGGGCGGACGGGCGTCGCTGACAAGCGATATTTCGTCAATCCAAAACCGCCGGCTGAGCCGCGCGCGGTCCAACGCGTCCACTTGATTTTCAAGTTTCTGCAATTGCCGTTTGCGCGTCTCCAATTGGTGAAGATATTCAGAAGTCGGCACTGGCGCGCCGACACGTATGCGCTGCCCCATTTCCGGGTCGTACGCATGAATGGCCCGTTTGATTTCATCAATCCGCGCCTTTACATACTCATTCTCACGCGCGGCCGCAGGCACAATGGACGCGAAGATTAACACCAAGGTACAAACGCTCAACGCCCAATAAACCGCCTGTTCCTTGTGGCGGGCGCTTTCCAGAATGCGCGGGGGAATAAGGTTCACGTCAATTATTACGGTTTCACAACAACGTAACGCCATGCCCAGAATGCTGCATACCCGCTCGGAATTTTGTTTTATGGACTGCGCCGCCGGCGCAATTTGGATATTATTCAATGATTGCGTAATACGCACATCCATATCCAACCGTCTGCGCAGATAAGGCACGATATTTTTCAAGCACGCGCCGCCGCCGGTTAACAAAACGCGGTTTACCTGTCCGCCCCCCGGCTGCGACCTGAAATAGGAAAAGGAACGCTGAATTTCACCGGCCATCCGGTCGAGCACCTTGCCGATAACTTCGCCGCCGGCGCCGTCGCGCTTTGGATCGCCCGTAGGGGCAAACGCGCGCTCTCTCTTTATGCGCTCTGCGGAGGCAAAGTCCATATTAAACGCTTCCGCCAATGCGCGTGTAATATCATTGCCGCCAAGATTCAGTGGGCGGGTGAATCTAAACTGGTTGCCCCGCTCAATCACAATATCCGTTGTGCTGGCGCCGATATTGATTAATGCGACACAATCCCCCTGCTCGCCAAATTCCTTTTGATGTTTTATCCAGTTGTAAGAGGCCAACGGCAGCACATCCACGGCGCTGACAGAGCATTTCAAAGGCTTAAGCGGTTCCAGATGCTTCTCCACCACATCCACCTTGATGGCGGCCATCATAACATCATAACCGCCCTGCTCGGTGTGGCTGAGTATCTGGTAGTCCATTGCAATCTGGTCAAGCCCGAAGGGAATCTGCTGTTGGATTTCATAGCGGACTATCTGGCTTACCTTGTATTCCGGAACGGGCGGTAATGCTCTGCACCGCGTGAAGACGGACTGCCCCGGCACCCCCAGGACGACCTTGCTCTTCTTCACCTTAATCTCTTTCAAAGCATCACGCAGCGCCTGCACCCGCAAGTCCTTGCGCTGCTGCTCCTCAAGAGACGGGTCGGAATTGTATTCGCACTGGGCGAATCTCGTTATTTCATAGCCTGTTTTCGTCTTGGCGAGTTCGCACACGCGCACAGCGCTGGAACCAATGTCCACCACCAGACGTTTCTTCAGGCCCGACCACAACTTGGCCATATCCGCACCTTATCTATTTATGCACTACCTGCTTGCACAAACCCTTCATGCCGACACGCACATGCACATTGGCCTATCAGGCCATCTTCGCCAACATCTCGTCCGAGTAAACTCTTGACAACTATTGTAATAAACATCAATTCAGATGTCAAGTCTTAAGTTACTTCAAATTTTTCAATACAATAAATTTTCACTGCCGTCAAATGCAATCCAATCGTTTGAATATTAGCGCAACAGATGACACAGCAACATGATCGTAATCTCGCCTGCTGCCTTCGATAACACTCGAATCTACCTTTCCACTCATATTCTATATTGTCGGAACTCGCACATGCAAGAAAATTTGTCAACAATTTTCCCCCGCGATTTCGATGCTGCAAAAGCTCCGGCGCATTTGCACGCTGCCATTTGCGCCTCCGAGGATGTCTGCCTCCATTATTCACGCGTAACCGGGCCGGCTGCGCCGGAACATTTACGCACCAGCGGCGCTTCCAAACATCTTTACCAACCAAGAATGTACAACCCGCCAAATGTTCAGGAACTTGTTGCTTGTCACTTGTTATCATGCGATAAACCCGTATATCATTAGTGTCTTGTGAGTCACCTTTTATGATCAAGGAAAAGAAGTTCACACGCATCGTCATTGCGAGGCGGGCGCAAGCCTAACGCGGCAATCTGGGAAAACGAGATTGTGCGGCGTTGCTCGCAATGACGGCACTTGGGTTGCGGGTAACACCCGCGTTAGTTTTGAAGAGTCACTCGTGTCGTACAATGGGACACTTTCTTCTCAGACATGACGTCAACCGTTTCTTAAGGAAATCTTTCATGCAGAAAATGAACTGGGGCAACGCGATTCTTGTTATCTTTTTAGCCGCACTATATTTGGGCGCCAGAGGCCACCATGCGCCGCCCAAGCCGCTGCCGTACGACGCGGCGCCGTCATCCTATTCGGCGGAACGAGCCTTTGAACACATCCTCCATATTGCCGAAGAGCCTCATCCGGCCGGAAGCGCCCAAGCGGACAAGGTGCGGGACTATATTTTCGCACAGATAAAACAAGTCGGCTTGGCGCCGGAAATACAGGAATCGGTGGTGTATCGTCCCCCGTCAACTTTTGCCACGACACATAATGTTGTTGCCAGATTAAAGGGCACGTCCCGCACCGGAGACGCCATTGCGCTTATGGCGCACTACGACAGCGTGGCGTTCGGGCCGGGCGCGGCAGACGACGGTTCCGGCGTGGCCGCCATGCTCGAGGCCATGCGCGCCCTGAAAAACGGCGGCGCCCTGTTCAATGATGTTGTGTTTATCTTTACAGACGGCGAAGAAGGACGCGCGGCGGGGGGAACGGGACTACGCGGGGCCTATGCATTTGTTGAGCATCATCCATGGAGCAAGGATATTCGCGTTGTAATAAATTTTGACGCGCGCGGCACAAGAGGGCAAACATACATGTACCGGACAAGCGGCAAAAACGCATGGCTGATCAAGCATCTCGCCTTATCCCGTTGCAAAGCCGCCACCTCCGTCGCTTATGAGGTTTACAGCCGTATGCCTGTCGACAGCGACTTGACCGCGTTTATTGACGCCGGAATTCCAGGATATGATTGCGCATCTATTCATGGTTTGGAGAAATATCACACCATGCTGGATTCGCCGGGCAATGTATCCTTGGCCAGCCTGCAACATAATGGCGAATATGCATTGAAAC
>DSBB01000144.1 GCA_011046175.1 Candidatus Hydrogenedentota bacterium
CTTATAGTATACACTATAAACTAGCGCTTTCCCACAAAAAAAATATTGGGACTTTGTTGCCGCATACCAATTTAACTTCAATTATGATATTATGCTGTCTGCATGGTAGAGGAAGATTCTTTGACACGACAATGGTATTTTCATCTTTGAGCCGGAAAGCGCATCATAAACCCCGTATTTATGATTTTGCCGATGGCTTTATTTCGCGTCTTCTTTGAACAATATAATGCAGGAGAATTGATCCATGAGTAAGCGGCCGATTGGAGTGGTTACATTCGATTTGTGGGATTGCCTATTCTGCGACGAAACAGACGAGCCCAAAAGAGCGGCGGCCGGGCTTCCCACGAAGCCTGTGGCGCGGCGGCAACTTCTTTTCGAGCGATTGGAACGATATGAACCGACGGATCGCGCGTTGGCGGACGCCGTATTTGACGTTGTGGACGCCGCATCCCGGAAAGTTTGGCACGAACAGTATGTCACGTGGTCGGTAGCCGAACGAATTCAATTGATTCTTGACGGGTTGAAACGCACCCTGCCCAATGAAGATTTCAATGCCGTGGTGGACGCCATCGAGCGAATGGAACTGGAATACAGTCCTGATCCCGCGCCAGGCGCTTTGGAAATGTTGGCCGTGTTGCATGAACGTTACAGGCTCGCAGTTGTTTCCGACACGGTTTTTTCCCCCGGAAAACATCTTCGCGGCCTGTTGAAAAAATATGGGATGCTGCAATATTTCTCGTATTTTGTTTTTTCGGACGAAGCGGGACACAGCAAGCCGCATCCTTCGCTGTTCGAACTGGTCGCCGACCATTTTAATGTTGACATTAGAGACATAGTGCATATTGGCGACCGCCCCCATAACGACATCGGCGGCCCCCACGCTGTCGGCGCAAGAGGAGTGCTTTCAACGGTTGTCAAAAAACGTCCCCTCGAACATCATGTTCCGGACGCCATCTGTGACGACTATGCGCGACTTGCGGACGTTCTCGCTTCACTGGAATCATAATACGCACAACGAGGAGATATTCCATGCCCCTTTTTGAGATGCCCCTGGCTGAGTTAAAAATATATCGGGGAAGAAATCCGCGGCCTGCCGATTTTGACGAATATTGGGAACGCGCGCTTGCGGAAATGGCATCGGTTGAACCTGATGTGTCCCTCACCCCCGCGGCCTTTCAGACATCCTTCGCCGAATGCTTTGATCTGCGTTTTACCGGCGTTCGCGGCGCGCGGATATACGCAAAATATCTGCGTCCGAAAGGCGATAGGGCGCCGCATCCGGCGCTGCTGATGTTTCATGGATACTCGGGCAATTGCGGCGACTGGCACGATAAACTCGGCTACGTGGCCTCCGGCTTCTCCGTGGCGGCGCTGGACGTTCGCGGCCAAGGCGGGTTGTCCGAGGACACGGGCGGCGTGAAAGGCACCACTCAGAACGGGCACATCATCCGCGGGCTGGACGACCACCCGGACAATCTGCATTTCCGGCAGGTCTTTCTGGACACGGCGCAACTTGCCCGGATTGTGATGGACATGCCGGAAGTGGACGGGGCGCGGGTATGCGCCATGGGCGGCTCTCAGGGCGGCGCGTTGACGCTGGCCTGCGCCGCGCTGGAACCTCGCGTCCGACGCCTTGCGCCCATGTGTCCTTTCCTGTGCGATTATCAGCGCGTCTGGGAAATGGACCTCGCCGTGAATGCCTACGCGGAACTGAAGAACTATTTCCGGCTGTTCGATCCGCGCCATGAACGGGAACAGGAAATCTTCACCACGCTGGGCTATATAGACTGTCAACATCTGGCGGAACGCATTCAAGGCGACACGCTGATGGCCATTGGCTTGATGGACGAGATATGCCCGCCGTCAAGCCAGTTCGCCGCCTATAACAAAATCACCGCCGCCAAAGAATACGAGTTGTACCCTGATTTCGCCCATGAAGGCTACCCCGGTTTTATTGACCGTGCCTTTCAGTTTTTCCTGGCCTTGAACACTGCATGAAGGAATTCTTTATGACCCGAGAAATGCGTTTCCTTATCCCGGACGGTTACACGAAGAAAAGTCGAGACGAGTTTGACGCAGTCGGCATGACGCTTGCCGGACAATTATATGCCGACCTGTTGGCGCGTCGTCTTCCGGGAGCAACCTGCGATATATGGTACAGCAGCGATCCGGGCGCTGAACCGCCCACAGATGCGCAATTGGAACAATATGCCGGCGTGATATGGCCTGGCTGCAATCTGACCATTTATCACGACGACCCCCGTGTACATGCCCACCTGCGTCTCGTGGAACGCGCTTACGAGGCGGGTATCCCCCAGTTCGGCAGCTGCTGGGGCATCCAATTGGCGACCACTGTGGCGGGAGGCGCTACAAAACCCCATCCCAAAGGCCGTGAAATGGGCATCGCGCTAAATATACGCCTCACGGAGAGCGGCGCAAAACATCCCATGATGAAAGATAAACCGCCGGTCTACGCTCACTTCGTCAGCCATGACGACTATGTGGCGTCCGTGCCGGAATGCGTCGAGGTGCTTGCGGGTAACTACTGGTGCCCGGTGCAGGCGGCCGCCGTTACATACAAAAAGGGGATATTCTGGGCTACGCAATATCATCCTGAATACAACCTGCGCGAAGTAGCACGGCTTATTCATGCGCGCGCGCAAAAACTGATCAGCCAAGGGTGGTTTAAGGACATGGATGATCTTACGATTTATGCGGAACGTTTGGAAGCCGTTTATAATGACCCGACATTGAAGCATATACGCTGGCAGCTAAAAATTGACGATGATATCGTATTGGATGATGTACGGGAATGCGAATTTGCCAACTGGTTGAAATACGCCGTATTAAAAGAAGATTTTCGGTAAACAGAATGGTTGTTGTTGTTCTTTTTGTTCCACCTAAACAATCTATCCTGAAAGGCGCATAATGAACGCCCGCGTTATGGCAATGGGAGTAAGTCTGGCTGTGGCGGCCCTTATGCTTGCGGGCAAGCTGACCGCTTTCTTCGTGACAGGCAGCACCGCCATCTTATCGGACGCCGCTGAAAGCATCGTACATATTGCCGCTTCAGGCATTGCCGCTTTCAGCCTTTGGTATTCCATGCAGGCGCCGGACAAGAAGCATCCTTATGGTCATGGGAAGATTGTCTATTTTTCCGCCGGATTTGAGGGCGGCCTGATCGGTTTCGCCGCTTTTTCCATCATATATCTTGCGGCGAATGCCCTTTTATTCGGGGTGGAGTTGAAAGAACTGGGAACCGGCCTGCTTATCACGGCAGCCTTGGCAA
>DSBB01000235.1 GCA_011046175.1 Candidatus Hydrogenedentota bacterium
ATATATATATTCCTCTTCTACGGGACGGGCAACGCCTCATGAACGGCTTTTCCCAGTATTTTTTTGGAAATTAACGCACCCCCCTTTTTTTTATCGCCAAAAAAAATCTATATATAGTGTTTGTTTAGGCGTAGTTGCTTTTTTTACACAACATATTGTGGAGTCTGGCGGTCAATCATATTTGAAATCAGGATGTTATCTGAAAATTTTGCTTGACAAGCGCGGCAAGTTGTGGTAAAGTATGGGATGTTAGTGGTTGATTAATGGATAAAAAATGGAAGGCGTCCATGTACTTTGGTGAGACACATAGCGCGCTTGATGACAAGGGAAGACTCGCTGTTCCTGTGCAGTTTCGGCGCATCATGAATGTGCTGGACCACGACACATGGTTCATCACGCGGGGTTACGACAACTCACTGTTTCTTTTCCCCAAAGAGCGTTGGGACAAATTATTGAAGGAAGAGATACCGGGCGCATCCCTTGACCCGCGCATCATGGACTTTCGCCGCTTTTTTATCGGTGGCGCCGCAAAGGCGAAACTGGATCGCCAGGGACGCTTGTTGATTCCCCTCTATCTGCGAGAATACGCGGGTATCGAGCGTGAAGGCGTGTTACATGGGCTTGAGGACCACATTCAGCTATGGAGCAATACGGGTTGGCGCGCATTCAGTGAGCGTCGCATGCCCGATTACAAAGAAATGGCGGCGGCACTTTTTGGGAATAACAGAAGTGCATCCGCCCAACCAACGGAGGACATGAACAATGCTGAGAGTTGAACGGTTGGAAATCGGAGCGGTTACGGCGTTGCGCGCGGCGGGCGAAATTGACGGCGAAGGCGCCAATGCGCTTCGTAGCGCTGTTGAGACCTGCGTGGCGGACGGACGGTATCACCTGTCGCTCGACATGTCGAAGGTGGAGTATCTGAGTTGCATGGGCGCGGGAGCGATGCTTGAATGCCTGAGTCTTTTGCAGCGCTATCACGGCGACCTGAAGATCGCCGCTTTGAACATTCAGAGCCGTCGTCTGCTGAGTACGATGGGCCTGGGGCATGTATTTGAATCATACGAATCCGAAACGTCCGCTGTTAACGGTTACAAGCAGGAAGCGGCCTGATCAACGCGACGATGTGATGGGCCGTTGCGGCCCGGAAGGCGGTTTGATTATGGCATCTCATTCCATCACGCATGTGCCTGTTATGGCGGAACATGCGCTGGAATTGCTGCGGGTTCGACCAAACGGCGTATATGTGGACGCCACGGCTGGCGGCGGCGGGCATTCTCTTTGCATTGCCCGGCGGCTGGATGGCGGCGTGCTTGTTGCGCTTGACCGCGACCCGGAGGCGGTGGCGTCGGTAAAAAAACGGCTGGCGGACTTTCCGTGCGCAAAAGTGTTCAAGGCCAACTACAGCGAAATTGACGAAGTGCTTGCGCGCGCGGCGATTGAGACGGTGGACGGGGTGTTGTTTGATCTGGGTGTTTCAAGCATGCAATTGGAAGCGGCGCGGCGCGGTTTTTCTTTTCAGGCCGACGGCCCCTTGGACATGCGAATGGACACTTCGGCGCCTGTGGATGCGGCGACGTGGCTTGCCAACGCCGGCCGCGCCGAGATTATCCGGGCGTTGCGGGATTTCGGTGATGTGGGTCCCGCCGCCCGCATTGCAGACAAAATAATTGAGCGCCGGCAAAAAAACCGGATGAAACGCACCATGGACTTGGCGGAGGCGGTGGCGGATGCGTTGGATTTTGTTTCAGGCACGCCTGCGGAAGTCCGCACTGTTTTTCAGGCGGTTCGCATGGTTGTAAATGAAGAGTTGAAGCATCTGGAAGCGGGTTTGCGCGCTGCCCGCGCGCTGCTCGCGCCCGCCGGCCGCATTGTGGTGATCACGTTTCACAGCGGCGAAGACAGAATGGTTAAGCAGCTGTTTCGCGGATGGACGCGCCCTGAAATTCTGCTTTCAGCGGATGGCCGCGTTATCGAGAAACGCGCGCCATTGATGAGGCAGGTTACGCGCAAGCCTGTGTTGCCCGGGCCCGATGAAACGGAGCGCAATCCCCGTTCCAAAAGCGCAAAGATGCGGGTGGTGGAACGAATGGCGCCGGAGACAATGAAATGACGAGGAGAACACGAATGCATCGCATCAGCAGAATTGAGCGAAGGAGCCTGTTGACCGGTTGGATCAAATGGGCGTTGCTGCCGATGATTCCATTCAGCATTCTTTTTTTTGACGCCTGGCTGAATATACAGGTGCGATATAAAGATTATGAACTCGGGCGGTTGAATGCGGTGCGTCGTGAATTAAACGAAGAGTTGGATGTGGTGCGCGCCAAAGAGGCAAGTTTAAGCGGGGTGGAACATCTTACAGTGATGGCGGAACAAATGGAGCTGGCTTCGCCGAAACCGCAGCAATTCCGGGTCATTGCCTACCGCGAAACGCCGCGTCGCATCCCTGTGATGAATCTCGCGCAGAAAGAAATGCCGCCGCTGCAACCGGTTGTGATTAGCCTTGAGGGGTCGTCTGACGCTTCTGTTGCTGCGTCTGCGCGGCGCATGAACCCGGGAGACAAGAGCGCCTCTATGCAAATCGGCGCGCCGCAACACGAGGATGCGCCGGCGCCCGCGTCCGCGTCGCTGGATGATACCGCCGCTCCGGTCTATGGCAATACAATGGCAAGGCAACCTTTGTCGCCGATGCAGGATATATATTCTGAAGACTCTGAACTATCATTGCTGTCTGTGGAAGACATGCTTGGCAGACTGTAACGCCAGTTAGGGCCAAGCGGTCGCAGTGTGTCCGGCAAGAGGGTTCATTGACAGGACAGGACACAATTCAAGGGGTTATTGAGACGTTTTTATGCGTAAGGAAAGTAGATGGAAGCCTCGCTTGGATGACGGGCTTGATTTCACGCCCACCGACGAGCACCGCGACAGAATTCGCTGGGTGCGGACAGGCTTTTTTATTGGATGCGTTGTGGTTTTGCTGCGGTTGGGTCAAATTCATTTGACACCCGACAACAAGCTTTCGGAAGAAGACCAACGCCATATTGGAAGCGTGACGCTGGAGATTCCACGGGGTGAGATATTTGACAGGAACGGGCTGGTATTGGCGACGAGCATTGATGTTCCCTCCGTTTTTGTTGATCCCCGCCTCGTGTCCGAGCCGCTTGCGCTCGCAAACCGGCTGAGCGTGCATCTCGGCATACCTGAGGACGAGGTATTGGCGCGGTTGGCGAAAACCGATGCGCAGGGGCGGGTCCGTAAGTTGAATACGCTCAAACGGTGGGTTACGGA
>DSBB01000391.1 GCA_011046175.1 Candidatus Hydrogenedentota bacterium
GCTTGCAGGCGCGGGGGTATGCCGATGGCATACCCCCGCGCCTGCAAGCCGCGCACGCCGGTCACCAGCTGGCAGCGGTAGATGGCCTCGAATACTTCGTCCGCCCGCTGCCGCGCATCGTCCACCAGTTCCTTCGGCGCGCCGCTAATTTTCAGAAAGGCGTAGCGATACGAGCATCCCGCCAGATAATTGGAAGTCCAGCACACCGCATGGGCAATATCGCAATAGCCCAGCGTGGTATAGTCCGGCTTGCCCGTCACCAGATTCACTTCCACCTGACTCGGGTAGAGTCCCATGATATTGTGAAAGTCGCGGGCGTTCTGTTCCAGCGCCCGCTCCTTCACCTCCAGCGGCAGTTTCCATGAATCATCGGCGGCATAGGCGCCGAGCGTGATCACACATAAAAATAACGGGGCAAGGGTGCGCATTTTATTCTTCTCCTTATTTTCAGATGACAAAAGGAATATCTTCCTTTCTTCTATTGTTAGCCCCATTATAATACCGCAGTAATGTGAAACGAAATAATCTTGACGAGGAATGTATGATATGCCTGTTTTGCTGCAAGCGCTTGTCCCGTGGTTCAGCGGGTTGGCGAGTCTTGTATTGCTCGATCTCGCGTGGATTGGCCTGCTGGCCGCCGATTTTTACAAAAGCCGCACAGGACATTTGTTGAACATGGATGATGGAGGCATGACGGTGAATATACCCGCCGCCATCGCCACATGGCTCGTCATCGTCACCGGCATACAGCTATTTGTCCTTCCCCGAACGACCGCGGGCGGCCTGCCCTTGGCCGCGCTTTTTTGGGGCGCCGCTTTTGGCGCGATACTTTATGCGGTTTACAATCTGACCAATTACGCCCTGCTCAAAGACTGGCCGCTGTCTGTTGTTGTGGTGGACATTCTCTGGGGCGCTTTTCTTTGCTCAATCACCGCCACCGTCATGGCGCTCACGAGTCGCGCTCTTGACCATGTCCTGTAATGCGCTTATGTTCAAAGCGGTTCTCAAAGCCGCCGGCTAACTGCGGGAATGAAAAAGTAGGCTTGGCATCCATGCCGCGTTGGAAAACGGCAAATGACACTTCTTCGTTTATTTTCAACACGGGCGGCATGATATAGTATGTGTGTTGGAAGGCTCGTGAGAAAGAGAGCGCGACTCTTTTTGTGAATTTCTCACGTTTTCTTTCGCCAATCTGCGACGCCTCCAGTCGCCCTGTTGTTTTATCACATCCCGATCACGTTTGAAAAGGACGCGCTGTTTTGGAAAAACCATTACGCATATTGTTTGTCACTTCAGAAATGACGCCCTTGTTGAGCACAGGCGGCCTCGCGGAAGTGTCCTCGGCGCTGCCCCGCGCCTTGCGCGCGCTGGGACATGAAGTGCGCGTGGCCATGCCCTGCTACCGGCAAATCCCGGACCGGTACCGGGGGGAGCAATATTGCCTTTGCCAGGCGGACTACGGCGACCGCACCGTTCACGGCGCGTTGCGGCGGAGCGTCGTCCCCGGTTCCGACATACCCCTTTACCTCGTGGAGCACGAAGGATATTTCGGACGGGAAGCCCCCTACGGCTCGGGCGCCTATGAGTACGGCGACAATGCGGAACGCTTCTGTTTTTTCTGTCTGGCGTTGCTTCACGCCGCGCCCCAGACCGGCTGGCGCCCGGACATAGTGCATTGCAATGACTGGCACACCGCCCCCATACCGGTGCATCTGAAAACACGTTATCTTAATGACGCCCACTGGGGAAATGTCGCCTCCCTTTTTACCATTCATAATCTCGCCTATCAGGGCCGATACAACGCCGCCCTGTACGACCGCACCGGGTTCCCGCCGGAACTGTTCAACATGACCGCGCTGGAATATGAGGGCGACATGAATTTGATGAAAGGGGCGCTGGCGTTCGCCGACAAGCTGAATACCGTAAGCCCGCGTTACGCCCGCGAGATACAGACCATTGAATACGGCGCGGGGCTGCACGGCATCTTGAGCGCGCGCCGGGACGACCTGCACGGCATTTTGAACGGTGTGGATTACACCGTGTGGAATCCGGCCACGGACAAACATATCGCCGCGAATTATGACGACCGTGATATGGCAGGCAAACAAACATGCAAACGCGCGCTTCAGGATATGTTCGCGCTGCCCCCCTCGGACGCGCCCCTATTAGGCGTCGTCAGCAGGCTGCATTGGCAAAAGGGCATGGACCTGCTGGCGGCGGCGTTGGACGCCATCATGGCCCATGACCTTCAGGTGGTAATATTGGGCACGGGCGCCCCGGACATCGAGGCGCAATTCACTGCGGCGGCGCGGAAATTCCCGGGCAAGCTGGGCGTGTTCATCGGTTTTGATCCCGCACGCTCCCATGCGGTGCAGGCGGGCTGTGATTTCCTGCTCATGCCCTCGCGCTACGAACCCTGCGGCCTCGGACAACTTTACGCCATGGCGTACGGAACCGTGCCGGTGGTTCGTCGGACAGGCGGCTTGGCGGATACTGTGCAACCGCTGCGGCCCCTTGCCAAGAACAATGAAAACGCTACGGGCGTCTCTTTCGTGCCCATGACCCATCAGGCGCTCACACGCAGCGTTGAAACCGCGCTGTCCATTCACCGGAATGCGCCATTGCTGCAACGTCTGCGGTTAAACGGCATGACGCAACGTTATTCGTGGGAACGTTCAAGCCGGGAATATGAAATGTTGTACCACGCAGCCATCAATAAAAGATAGCGATCATGGACTGCCTGGAGGTTACAACGCACAGTCCCGAAGACACCGAATCGCTGGGAGGACGGCTTGCCGGAATGCTGCCTTCAGGGGCGGTTATCGCGCTGTACGGCGACCTGGCCACAGGTAAAACATGTCTCACAAGGGGCATGGCAAGAACCTTGGCCGGCGCGAACGCCGTTCACAGTCCCACCTTCACACTGGTAAATGAATACGGCAAAGAGCATGTGTTGTATCATATAGATTTGTACCGCCTCGGCAATGAAGAGGAACTTCTGACGCTCGGTTACGAAGACATTATAGAATCCGGCGGCGTATGCGTCATCGAGTGGGCGGACAAGGCGCCGCATTTTTTGCCGCAGCAGCGTCTGGACATACGCCTCGAACACGGCGGCGGCAACACGCGCCGCATACGCATCGAAAACAAACAGATGCTTCCGGACGGATGGCAAAACGACCTGGCAGGCAAAAAGGAAACATAAGGAAGGCGATTATGGATTTTTCCATCGGTAAATCAAAGCTGAACGGCGCGGTGCGAATACCCGGCTCCAAGTCGCACAC
>DSBB01000458.1 GCA_011046175.1 Candidatus Hydrogenedentota bacterium
CCTACATGCTGCTTGTGGCGGATGTACGCCAAGAACGGCTGCGCTGTCTGACGGACGCCGAGAAACAGGCGCAGGGCTTCGACAAACTGCGCGTGGTCCGCTCCGACATGCCCGCCATCACCCATGTGGACAACTCGGCGCGCGTGCAAACCATTAACCGTAATGACCATCCCCTTTATTATGAAATGGTGGCGGCCTTCCATAAAAAAACCGGTTGTCCGGTGGTCATCAACACCTCTTTCAATGTGCGCGGCGAACCCATCGTATGCACGCCGGAAGAATCATACACCTGCTTCATGCGCACCAAAATGGACTATCTCTGCATGGGCTCTTTCCTGTTGGACAAGACCGAACAAGAACCGTGGGAAGAGGAAGACGACTGGCGCGAGGAATTCGAACTCGACTGACGTTCGGGAACACAGCATGCCGTGCGGCAGAAATGATTCATGGCTATCCGCGCGAACAACGCATAAGGAAACCGCTGTTTGGAAATCATCAAAACACTTCTACTTGGCGTGGTTGAAGGAGTCACCGAGTTTCTGCCCGTAAGCAGCACAGGCCACCTGATACTCATGGAGCGTTTGTTCACGTTGTCCGGCGGTCCCGGCTTTCGGGAAACCTTCATGATAGTTATTCAACTACCGGTCATTCTTGCCGTGGCGCTGTACTTTCGGCGACGGCTTTGGCCTTTCCACAAGGGGGCGGACACCCGCAAAACCTGCGCCTTATGGTTCCGGATCATGGTCGCTTTTTTGCCTGCGGCGGCTCTGGGGGCGCTTTTCAGCGACGTCATCGAACGATATCTTTTCGGTCCCACGTCGGTGGCGGCGGCGTTGGTCATTGGCGGCGTTGTCATACTTTGCGTTGAACATGCCAAGCCGGCGACACGATATGACAACGCAAATGACATTACCCTTCAAACGGCGTTGTGCATCGGCATATTCCAGTGCCTTTCCCTGATTCCGGGCGCCTCCCGCTCCGCAGCCACCATCGTCGGCGCCATGTTGCTGGGCGCAAACCGCCACGCTGCCGCGGAATTCTCTTTCTTTCTCGCCATTCCCACCATGCTCGGCGCCACCACATTTAAAATAGTCACGTCGGGAACGGCATTGGACGGACGCGAGTGGGCGCTTATTGCGTTGGGAGGATTCGTTTCTTTTCTTACGGCATACCTTGTAATCGCCGCGTTTATGAATTACATACGACATCGTAGTTTCAGGCCCTTCGGCTGGTATCGCATCGGACTGGGCGTATTGATACTGTTAATGACTTTCCTGTAAGCTCCACGCACGAAGCGCAAACCATCGGTGATATCCGACTCGGCGTATAAAAAGCGATCTATAATGGTTCGTCCGCCTCTTTTTGAAGAAGTCATCCGACACATGCAGCAGAGTTCCGCTGCATTTTTGGATGCAAACAGGAAAATGTGATATGAGCGCAACAAGTCGCGAACTGGTGAAGCAGACCCTGCGTTTTGAAAACCCATCACGGGCGCCCCGTCAGCTCTGGTACCTGCCTTGGGCAGAGAAACACTACCCGGAGGAGCTGCGGGCGATATGCGAATAATATCCCGATGATATTGTCAACACTCCGGGATTTCATCGCGAGCTGCCGCCCACACAAGGCGACCCCACCAGCGTCGGCGTTTATATTGACCTGTTTGGCTGCGAATTCCAGAATATACATGACGGGGTTATCGGCGAGGTTAAAAACCCGCAGATTAAAGATTGGGCGGAAGACGCCGACCGGGTGCGTTTCCCTCGTGAATTGTTCACGGTGGATATTGATAAAGTGAATGCATGGTGCGCCGAGCAGGACAAGTTCGTCATGGCAGGGTGCTGTCCGCGTCCCTTCGAGCGCCTGCAATTTCTCCGTGGCAGCGCCGCCTTTTACATGGATTTAATGGAACAACCTCCGGCTATGCTCTCATTCTGCAAAAAACTGCATGATTTTAATTGTCAGTTGCTTGAACTTTGGGCAAAGACCGATGCGGACGCCCTTATGTTTATGGATGACTGGGGGTCGCAGAAATCACTCCTGATCAACCCGGCGCTATGGCGGGAATTCTTCAAGCCCATGTATCGCGATTTCATTGAGATTGCCCACGGCGCGGGAAAGGCCGTTTTCATGCACACTGACGGCTATACTGCGGATATATTTCCGGATATGATAGAACTCGGTCTGGACGCCATCAACTCGCAGGTTTTTTGCATGGGTGTGGAGCGACTACGTCCGTTTGCCGGGAAAATCACTTTTTGGGGGGAAATAGACCGACAGCATATCCTCGCCGGGGGAACGCCGCAGGACGCGGAGGATGCCGTGCGCAGTATTTACGACAATCTGTGGAAAAACGGCGGGTGCATCGCCCAATGTGAATTCACCCCCGGCAGTACCCCTACAGCTGTGGAAGCAGTGTTTGCCGCCTGGGACAACTTTACGTACCAAGGGGAATAACAAGCGCAACAACAGCCATCCGCCGATATCAGGCGGTATGACACCCCCAACGGTGGGAACGTTCCAATGCGCGCAGCAGGTCGAGCATTAACAGGCTGCAATCCGTTTCGCCTTCACGGCGGTACGCGAAAGCCAGATTGCTCAACACACGCCGCACCATGGTGGCCGCGTCAATATCCAGCGTCAGCACGGCTTCGGCCGCCTCCCTTGAAGGCCCCTGCAGGCGAAGCAATTCATCCGCTTCCAGCACAAGTCCGCCCGCGCCGCAATCCACCACATACAGCCGCCCGTTCTTATGAAACCGGGCATAAAAACTGCCGGGCCAATTACACCCTCTTATTTCAAGGTTATGACGACGTCCCATAAGGATATACAGGCAGACAAGGCTGATGGGCAGCCCCACTTTGTTTTCAATCACGTATGTGAGATTGCTGGCGTCGGAATCCTCGTCCGATTCCTCCATGCACCGTATTCGTTTTTCAGAAAATAGAAAACGGGCAAGCGTTTCATAACCGATATCTTTCGTGCGGGACGCATATTCCTCAGACAGAATATCCAAAGACTCCGTCAAATCAGGCCGAAACCGGGGACCGTTTTGAAATTTTGACAACATGCCTAATGCGTGTTCCAAGCGTACGGTGTCATCGTCTTCCTTTACCCACGCCGACCACTGATTACGCAATTCATGTTGAAACACATCAAAAAAAATGTCGCTCAATATGTCCCACTCCATAGGCGCCAATGAAAGATTTTTCTCGTGGATGTATTGGGCAATATCAACGCCAAATACGAGTAGTTCGCGGGAAACCGCTTCACGCACCAC
>DSBB01000462.1 GCA_011046175.1 Candidatus Hydrogenedentota bacterium
CACGATAATGGCGGCAGTAACCCTCGATGGAAAATTATAAAGGCAAATTAACACGCTCCGCTTTGCATGTTCTTAATCACTTCATTTCGTATTGCGTGACGTGAACTTCCCGGAAAAACCAAGGAACATAACGTGAATTTTCATTCCCCCTTGCAGCAGATTGCACGACGCGGATTGTACTCGTCAGATTATGAACATGATGCCTGCGGCATAGGTTTCCTGTGCAACATGGATGGGCGGCGAAGCCATGACATCATCATGGACGGTTTCAAGATACTTTTTAACCTGACACATCGCGGCGCATGTGGATGTGATCCTCAGACGGGCGACGGCTGTGGCATGTTGACCCAGCTGCCCCATCGTTTTTTCAAGATTCAGGCGGAACGTCTCGGATTCAAACTGCCCGCCGCCGGACGTTATGGCGTAGGCATGCTCTTTCTGCCGCGGGAAAAAGAAACGCGCGCCGCGGCGGAAGGGATTATCAACGACACCATCGCGCGCGAAGGGCAGACCCTGCTCGGTTGGCGCACCGTCCCCCGCGACTCCGCCGTTATTGGTTGGCTGGCGCGTCAAAACGAGCCGGTCATACGCCAAGTGTTTATTGGCGCGGCGGAAGATATTGATGACGACGCTTTTGAAAGGAAACTGTTTGTCATACGAAAAGCGTCATCAATGGCGATTCGCGGCCTGGCCATGCCGGGCGCTGACAGCTATTACGCTCCAAGCATGTCCGCCCGCACAATTGTGTACAAAGGATTGATGTTGCCCGAATCGGTGGACCGGTATTATCTGGACTTGAGCGATCCCATGTTCGAGTCCGCCATAGCGCTGGTGCATCAACGCTATAGCACGAACACGATGCCGTCTTGGCCGCTGGCGCAACCATTTCGTTTCCTTGCGCACAACGGTGAAATCAACACGCTGCGCGGCAACGTCAACATGTTCAGCAGCAGGGAACATCATTTCGCAAGTCCCCTTTTCGGCGATGACATCAAAAAAATCATTCCGGTATTGACACCCGGTTTCAGCGATTCGGCCATTTTTGACAACGCGTTTGAGATGTTGGTGCGCGGCGGGTATTCATTGGATTTGGCGATGGCCATGATGATCCCCGAGCCTTGGGACGGCCATGAAACCATGTCCGACGCGCGGAAGGCATTTTATGAATTCATGTCATGCAAAATGGAACCGTGGGACGGACCCGCGTCCATGACATTCACGGACGGGGCGCGCGTGGGCGCGGTACTGGATCGCAATGGACTGCGCCCGTCGCGTTATTGGGTCACCTCGGACAAACAGGTCATCATGGCGTCTGAAGTGGGTGTGCTGGATGTGCCCCAGGAAAACATCGTCTGCAAGGGAAGGCTTCAGCCGGGGCGCATGTTTCTGGTTGACACCGCGCAACAGCGCATCATTGATGATGAGGAGATCAAAAACGCATTTGAAAGTCGTCGCCCCTATCGCGCATGGCTCAACACGCACCGTGAAACGGTTCCCGACACCCACGATGAAACCGCAATTCATGAGCCCGCGCCACTTCACGACAGGGAAATTGTCTTTGGCTACACGCAGGAAGACGTGGAAATTCTGATTGCGCCCATGGCCCGCGACGGCAAAGAACCCGTGGGTTCGATGGGGAACGACGCGCCCTTGGCGGTGTTGTCGTCTCGGCCCCAACTATTGTTCAACTATTTTAAGCAGCTGTTCGCGCAGGTTACCAATCCGCCTATTGACCCCATCCGTGAAGAGATAGTTATGTCGCTGGATACCACGGTTGGGCGTGAAGGAAATCTGCTGGAGGAAGCGGCGGAGGACTGTCGTAAACTTCAATTGAAGTCGCCCATTGTGACAAACGGGCAAATGGAGTATATCAAAAGGCTTGATAAACCCGGGCTGAGGAGCGTGGTGATATCCACGTTGTTCCCTGTCGAAGGAGGTGAACGGGCGGCGGAAATCGCCCTTGACCGTATCTGTGCGGAAGCGGAAAAAGCCGTTAACGACGCGGGCTGCGCGCTGGTGGTTTTGTCAGACCGCGGCGCGAATGACGCAATGGCGCCGTTACCGAGCCTTTTGGCGGTGGGCGGCGTACATCAGCATCTCGTGAAAACGCATAACCGAGCATCATGCGGAATTATTATCGAAACGGGGGAGGCGCGCGAGGTTATGCATTTCTGCCTGCTTACCGGTTTTGGCGCGGGCGCTGTCAATCCATACATGGCCTATGAAATTGTGGACGATTTGGCGCGCCGGAAGATCGTGGTCGAAGCGCGACCGGGCAACGCAAGGAAAAATTACCGCAGGGCGGTGGAAAAGGGCATGTTGAAAACCATGTCCAAAATTGGTATCAGCACCCAGCATAGTTATCGGTGCGCCCAGATTTTTGAGGCTGTCGGGCTTGGGGACGCCATTATGGAAAAATGTTTTGCCGGCACGGCGTCGCGCATCGGCGGTGTCGGCATTTCGGAAATCATCCGCGAAACGCTCATGCGACACGCGGCGGCATATCCGTTGCGGCCGTCCCATACGCCCTGGATAGACCCGGGCGGCGCCTATCGTTGGCGCCGGCGCGGCGAATTTCATCAATGGAATCCTGAAACCATTGCCGATCTTCAGCACGCCACCCGCCTGAACAGCGCGGAGACCTATCGGAAATTTGCGGAAGAAGTAAACAACAGGAACCGCACCCTGGCGACACTTCGCGGACTATTGAAATTCAAGGCGGGAAACCCGATTTCGATAGAAGAAGTGGAGCCCGCCGCTGAAATTGTCAAGCGCTTTTGCACTGGCGCCATGTCCTTTGGCAGCATCAGCCGCGAGGCCCATGAAAATCTGGCCATTGCCATGAACCGGCTGGGCGGCAGAAGCAATACCGGTGAAGGGGGGGAGGACCCGCGCCGGTTTGAACCGGACGAAAATGGCGATTTGCGCCGAAGCGCCATCAAGCAGGTTGCGTCCGGACGCTTTGGCGTAACGAATGAATATTTGGTGAACGCCGATGAAATTCAGATTAAAATGGCGCAGGGTGCGAAGCCCGGCGAGGGCGGACAGTTGCCCGGCCACAAAGTGTTTGAAGAAATCGCGAAAGTGCGCTATTCAACCCCGGGCGTGGAACTTATTTCACCGCCGCCGCATCATGACATTTATTCCATAGAAGATTTGGCGCAATTAATATATGACCTGAAAAACAGCAATATTCATGCGTCGGTGTCGGTGAAACTTGTGTCGGAAGCGGGTGTCGGCACCATTGCAGCGGGCGTGTCCAAGGGCAA
>DSBB01000386.1 GCA_011046175.1 Candidatus Hydrogenedentota bacterium
CTCTTATGTATACGCGCTGTTGCCGGAGCGCACGGACGCCATTGCCCACACAAGCGAAGACGCCGCGCACCGCCGCAAGGCGGTGACACTCGCCGTGATTGCCGCGCTCCTTTTCAGCAAGCGCGCGGAGGGCGGTAACGAAGACGAAAAGTTGCGCGCGTTGCTTGCGGCGCTTGTCGCATCCAAACCAAGGGCGGGCGGCGCGGCTGCCGTTCGGGCTATTGCGGACAATAACTTGGACTTATGGACAGTGCTGCAGGCTGTAACGGGCGTATACTACGACTCGCTGCATCACGCGCTCATAATCCGCCCTTCGGCGCTGGTGGACATGGAGACATTGCTGCCCGTATTCGCGCCGGTGTCGTTGGGAAAAATGGATATGAAGATTGAGAAGGGACAGGACCTGATTCTGCATCTGCGTATTGCCTTGGACACGCCGCTCACGGTTGAATCCATCCTTTTACGGATGCCCGTCGTCATGCGCGCGGTGCGCGCCGCGTCGGTTCATGATTCGGAAACCCTCACCGCCAGCCAGGAATTGTTGCCCGGCGACGGCGACACGCGTCTCGTGCTGCGGTTCAGAACACCGTTGAAACTCACCGGCATGCTTACATTGCGGCTGCGCGAAACCACGCCGCAGCAGAAGTCATGACAGAGGCGGCCGATGAATATCATTGGCCTGACAGGAGGCATTGGATGCGGCAAATCCGCCGCCGCCGCCTATTTTCGGGAAGCGGGCGTGCCCGTCATTGACGCCGACGCGGCAGGTCATGAACTGCTCGAAAGCGACGCGCACCTGCGCGCCGCCGTCGTGGGATCCTTTGGCGGCGACATCATCGGACAGGACGGCGCCCTGTCCCGGGAAAAGCTTGCGGCCCGCGTATTTACGGACCCCGACGCGCGGCGGCGGCTGAACGCGTTGCTGCATCCCGCAATTATCGCGGAAGTGGGACGCCGGTGCGCCGCTCTCAATGAAGCAGGTCATGAATCCGTTATTGTAGAGGCCGCGCTTATCGGTGAGGGGGGACGGCGCGATCCCTGGCTTTCAGGCATAATTCTTGTGCTCGCCGAGGAGCAAATACGCATGGAGCGTCTGATGCGATACCGGCAATTTACGCGGGAAGAAGCGCAACGTCGGATGGCCGCGCAAACGCCGCCGGAGACAAAAGCCGCTTTTGCCGACTGGATTATTGACAACAATGCCGACCGGGACGGGCTGCGACTGCAAGTGATGAAAATAGCCGACGCCATCCGGGCCCGCAAGCTCCTATTTTAAGAAGGCGTATCGCAGCAAAAACGCGAGCGCGACGCCGTACATAATGGGATGCACTTCCCTATAACGTCCTGTGGCGGCTTTAATGAGCGCGTAGGCGATGCAACCAAACGCGATGCCCTCGGTGATGCCGTAGCCGAAGGTCATCATGGCGATGGTAAGAAACGCGGGCAGACTTTCGGTTGTGTCGCTCCAGTTGACTTTGCGCAGCGGCGCGAGCATAAACATGCCCACCACAATCAGCGCGGGCGCCACGGCGGGGTACATGGGCACGAAGGAACCTTCGATCCCGAGCGCGGCGTAGTATTCCGGCCCTACGTTGGCTCCTGCCAGCGCCACCACCGGCCCAAGCGCGATGGCGGCCAGGAAACATGCGCCCGTGGTCATGACGGCGAGACCCGTGCGCGCGCCCGCGGCGACGCCGGTGGCGCTTTCGATGTAGCTGGTCACGGTGGAGGTGCCGCACAACGCGCCGGCGCAGGTGGCCAGCGCGTCGGCGAGAAAGGCGCGGCCCGCGCGGGGCAGTCTGCCGTCTTCGGTCATGAATCCCGCCTGCGTGCCCACACCCACCAGAGTGCCGACCGTGTCGAACAGGTCAAGGAAAAAGAACAGCGCAATGGCAATCAGCGCGTCTTGCCAGCGCGTGACCAGTTCGCCGAAATCCAGTTGGAAAAAAGTCGCCGTGGACAGATTGAACTCGGGCAGTTGTCTCGGGATAACGCCGAGCGCCAGTCCGACAACCGTGGTAATGAGAATGCCGATGAGAATGCCTCCGTGGACATTGCGCGACAACAATACCGCCATGACGAACAAGCCCAGCAGCGCGGTCAGCGGCGCGGCATGACGCAGGTCTCCAAGCGCCACCATGGTGGCGGGGTTTAACACCACAATACCGCTCCATTGCAAGCCGATGAACGCAATGAGCAGGCCGATGGCGGGGCCGACCGCGTTTTTCAGACAGGACGGAAACACGTCCAGTACTTTCTCGCGGAATCCGAGCAGCGACAGCGCCGTGAATATGATTCCCGAACACAACACGATTGCCAGTCCCGCCCGCCATGAAAATCCCATGGCCAGACAAATCGTAAAAGAGAACAGAAAGTTTTGTCCCATGCCCGGCGCCAACGCAAAAGGATAATTTGAGAGCAACCCCATGAAAAAGCAACCCACTGCCGAAGCGAGGCAGGTGGCGAGCAACACCGAGCCGAAATCCATGCCCGCCATGGCAAGCACGGTGGGCTGCACAAAAATGATGTAGCTCATGGTGGCGAAGGTGGTTGCGCCGCCAAGAATTTCGCGGCGCACCGTCGAGCCCGACTCTTCCACTTTGAAATAATTGTTCAACATGCCCATGTGCGCATCCTCCCGTTTTTTGACTTGTGCGGACAGTCCACGGCTGCCCGAATAACGCCATTATACGCGCACCACGCAGCGAAAATAAACGGCGCGCGGCGATCACACAGAGCATTTTATTGCATTTGCCGTCTCCGTTCAGCAACACTCTTTATGATGCGAAACCTTGAGGAACGTTTCTTGCGCCCCGCGGCAACGCGCATTCAGGAAAACAATATGACACAACAGCATCCCCTGTCGCGTACGGAACTGCTTGTTGGCGGCGACGCGCTGAAAACCCTGCGGACAAAAACCATCGCCGTGCTGGGCATTGGCGGCGTGGGCGGTTATGCCGTGGAGGCGCTCGCCCGATGCGGCGTCGGGGGACTTTTGCTGGCGGACGACGACACGGTATGCCTCACCAATATCAACCGACAGCTGCACGCCATGCCGGACACCGTCGGCAGGCGCAAAGTGGACGTGATGGCGGCGCGCGTACATGCCATTGATCCCGCCATTACAATTGACACGCGGCATGTGTGCGTTACGCCGGAAAATATTCCGGAACTGCTTGGCGCGGGCATTGATTACGTCATAGACGCGCTGGACACTGTTTCCGCCAAGATCGCCATTGCCGTGTATTGTTA
>DSBB01000474.1 GCA_011046175.1 Candidatus Hydrogenedentota bacterium
CAACTACCGTTTGACGCACCCGTCAAACCTGTGGACGGATATCACCATACCGTTCTGGTCCATGCCCGAGAACACTGACCATCCAACCCAAAAACCGGAAAAACTTATTGCAAAACTTGTCCTTGCAAGCTCTAATGAGAGCGATTTCATTTTTGATCCTTTCCTTGGAAGCGGCACAACGGCGGTGGTTGCGCAAAAACTTAACAGGCGGTTTTGCGGGGTCGAGATAAACCAGGAATACTGTTGCTGGGCAATCAAACGTCTGCGCCTTGCCGCGCTTGACGCGGCAATTCAAGGATATGAAGACGGTATTTTTTGGGAACGGAACTCGCTGAACGATCAAAACAAGAACGACCAGAGCGCAAATGACGCAACTCAGGGAATGCTGTTATGAAGTCCTCTTTTTTTTATGAGGGGCGGCACAGAGGTGTCGCCAAGAAAATCAAAGCGTTCTTGAATGCCGCCCCGGAGTTTCTCTCGGCGCAGACTGCGGGCAGCCCACGGGCGGTTGGAGATGCTGTTCAGGCGTTGATCGCGGAAAAGTTTGACGTGTTTCTGGGAAGTTGGTGTGCGGAATACTCTTCCACCTTTGCGCGCCGCGCCATGGCCGATATCGCGTTTCGCGACAAGGAAAAACTCTACTGCGTTGTTGATGTCAAGACCCACAGAGAAGATACTGCGTTTAACATGCCCAATCTGACATCAGTGGAACGCCTGTCGCGTTTCTATGAAGATGACGCCAATGTCTTTGCGATGCTTATGATAAAATACGGCACAAAACAGAACCGGATTATTGTAACAGAGGTCATTTTTGAACCCATTGAATTTCTGAATTGGGAATGCCTGACCATAGGCGCTCTGGGCTGGGGACAAATACAGATTGCGAATTCCAATCGTATTGTCATAGACGAAAAGTATTCACGCAAACAGTGGATGCTTGAATTGTGCGACATTATGATGGCGTTTTACCCGAAGGAAATCAGTAAAATACAAGAACGCATAGGGCGTTTTGAAGAAATAAAGACTTGGTGGAGTAATAAGGAAGATATCTGGGTTCAGTAAATCTAGAAAAGGATGCTTACACAAAGGAGAAGGACGATGCATATCACACGACGCAATTTTTTGAAGGCGGGCGCGTTGGGTGCCGCCGGGGCATTGCCGCTGCTGCGGATGAAAGCCCATGCCGACGTGAACATCCGGCTGGGCGCATGCGACTGGTCGCTGGGCGTGGCGAATACGCCGGAGAGTTTCGATGTGGCGAAGGCCATCGGGCTGGACGGGGTGGAGGTTTCCGCCACGGGCGACGTGGGGGAGAAGATGGACATTGCCGATCCGGCGCGGCGGCAGGCGTACAAGGATGCTATGGACAAGACGGGGCTGGTGGTATCGTCCGTCGCCATGGGTTGCCTCAACAACTATCCATTCGCCACCGATGAGCGCGCGCCGGCGTGGCTGGAGCAGACCATCGAAGCGACCGCCGACCTGGGCGCGAAAGTCATCCTGCTGGCATTCTTTGGAAAAGGCGATCTGCTTGAAAAGAAGGGACTGTTGTCTCGCGGCGGCGGTCTAAAGGAGAAGGAAGTGGACACGGTGGTGGAACGGTTGATTGCCGCCGCGCCGATGGCAAAAGATGCCGGCGTTATCATCGGTCTGGAAAACACGCTCTCCGCTGAACAAAACCTGTCCATTCTGAAACGGGTAAACCACGAATCAGTACAGGTTTATTATGACATCGGCAACTCCACCTATAATGGTTACGAAGTGCCCGCGGAAATTCGGCAACTGGATAAACTGATTTGCCAGATTCACTTCAAGGACGGCGGTTATGCTCTGGGTGAAGGCAAGGTGGACATGGACGCCGTGGCGGCGGCCATGGGCGACATCAATTATTCCGGTTGGGTGGTGCTTGAAACGGCGATAAGAAACAACGACCGGGACGCAAGCTTTGAAAAGAACGTAGAATTTGTGCGCCAGATGTTCTGATTCGAATACAGCGTGAACACGGCGCGCCGCCTTACTAATACCGACAAAGACGGGAACTATGGGACGTATGGGACATATAAGGCAATATCCGTTAAACGCCAAACGATATGCCCGTTCCATGCATCCCATGCATCCCATTTTTCCTATACCTCATAAAGACCCTGTCACTTCATTCACTCGTGTACACGAACAACAAGGAAAGGCAACGCCCATGTCTCATGAAGAAACACAGGACATACAACGCCGCACATTTTTGAAGGCCGCCGCCGCTTCCACGGCCTTTACCATTTTGCCTGCCGCCGCCGCGCGCGGCTATAACGCCAACAGCAAGATAGAACTCGGATTGACCGGTTGCGGCGGGCGCGGCGTCTGGATCGCGCGCCTTTTCGAGCAGCATGCCAATGTCAAGGTGGTGGCGGTGCATGATTATTTCCGCGACCGCGTGGAAGCGGCGCGGCGTACGCTCGATGTGGACGCGGCGCGCGGCTATGTGGGCCTGGACGGCCAGCCGGAAATGACGCAAAGTCCGTTGGACGCCATTGCCGTGGAAAGCCCTCCGTACTTTCATCCGGAACAGTCCGTCGCCACGCTGGACGCGGGAAAACACCTGTACCTGGCCAAACCCATCGCCGTAGACGTGCCGGGATGCATGGCCATCGTCGAGGCGGCGAAGCGGCACAACGGTAAATTGAGCGCGTGGGTGGATTTCCAGACCCGTGTTGACAAACATTTTATGGAGGCGGCGAGACTGGTGCATGAAGGATTTATCGGAAAACCGGTGTCGGGGCAGTTCTACTACTATTGCGGCAGGCTGAACAAGCAGTGTCAGGGCGACTCTCAAATGTCGCGGCTGCGCAATTGGGTGTTCGACATCGCCTTGTCCGGCGACATCATTGTGGAACAGAACATCCACGTGCTGGACGTGGCAAACTGGTACTTGCAGGAGCATCCGCTCAAGGCTGTGGGCAGGGGCGGACGCAAGGCGCGCACCGATGTGGGCGACTGCTGGGACCATTTCGCCGTTGTATACACTTATCCCGATGATGTGCTGGTGGATTTCAGTTCGGGACAGTTCACCTATGGTTACGACGACCTTTGCATGAGGCTCTATTGCAGCGAGGGCACCCTCGACAGCCATTACGGCGGCGATGTGTCCATCCGCGGCAAGAGCAATTCATGGCCGGGCGGCAAAACCAACACCATCTACCAGGACGGCGCTATTGCAAACATCAAACTGTTCTGCGCCAGCATCGCCAAC
>DSBB01000241.1 GCA_011046175.1 Candidatus Hydrogenedentota bacterium
GCTCCATTCAAAGGCGTGGTGCCCGTTGCGCACGCATAACCCCACCATCTCCTTGAAAGCATAAGGGGAAGGGCGTCCGTCCGGTTGTTTGGGCGGCGATATGTCTTCGGGACGTTTGCCAATCAGTTGCTGTTTGGAATTGTATTTCAGAAGGCGCAAGGTTGAGTTGTTACAATCCGATATCCTCCCCTGCCGAAGCAGCAATATCGGGTCTGTGGATTCCGAAAAAAGACGCCTGAACGTCTCGCCGCTTTCGCGCAACTCGATGGTGCTTTCCCAAATGCGGCTTTCAAGGGCCGACTGTTGATTGCGTAGTATGCCAATGAAGATGGTAAGCACAACGGTGATGAAAAAAGCGACAATGGCGGTCGCATACGTGTTGCGCGTCGGATGCGCGGCAAAAAAATGCGTGGTGGGCTCAATTATCAGGGCGTATGTGTGGGACAGGGTAAACATGGAATGCATGAGCGCAAGGTCGGCGCTTTTTAGAAGGCTGAAATAATAGGGAATTGATTGCCCGTTGTCCGATTTTTCGCCTCCACTGGCAAGAGGAATTGGTGTCGCCTCATTTGCCGCCAATTGAAAGAGCTGCATGTAAACAAGTCTGGCGTCAAGAACCGTCGAGGCCAATGCCTCTTCCAGTAAAATGTCCGAGCGCAATGAAGCGCCCACAAAACCGCGAAGCGCTTTCATACCAGACACATTGGAATCGTATACGGGCATGTATACGGACAGGCCATTTTGAGAAGCATCAATAATTTTGTTGAGTTCGGGTATGGTGGCCGTCACCAACCCTGTCCGCGCCGCCGTTTCCAGCGCGATTTTTTCTTCGGAGATGCTGCCCAAATCGAAACCCGGCGAGAAAATAGAGGCTCCGTAAGGCTCGACAAAATAAACCGGGTACAAAATGCCGCTCTCATCTTCAACGGGGACAATACGGTCTTCTTCATCAAGACGGAACACGCGAAAATCATCAAAGCCCTCTTCACGGGCGCGTTCTTCAATATCTTCCCTCGCATCCGCAGTAAGTCCGGCCACCCAATAACAGGCTTCCACTGAAGTGTTGTTAATCAGTGGCGTGGTAAAAGCGTTGAACGCATTGGCGCTTAGTGACGGCGTGTTTTCGATGAACAGAGCGATGTTGTTCATTTGTTGTTGCACAGTGCGAAGCCGATTTTCCACCGCGTCGGCCTTGGACTCCGCAATCTGGATAAAAGCCAGACGTCTGTCCCGATCTTCCGCCTCCAGCACGAAGTACGTGATGATACCCGTTAAGAGCAGGCCGAATATCGCGGCAAAAACGGTTTCCAAGTGCCGTAACCGTTTGGGCGCGAGACTGCTGCGCAAATATATCGCGCCCGCGCCAAAGAATTGCAGCGTGAGAAGAATCAGCGCAATTGCCACGGGCACAAGACGAACCTGAAGCAGTTGCGCCTGCCAGTTTTCAATCGGCATATCCAAAGCAACAGCCATTAATACATGGTCTGATTTGGGATCGAAAATGGGCGCTAATGCGGTAATATGATCGTCTTCAAAAGTTTCTATGGTGCGGCTGCCGCTTCTCAGCAGTTCGACCAGCTGCATCGAGGGGAATGGATAGGGAGAACCGGGGGCGGCGCTAATGTCCTCGTCTTGAAAAAAGCAAGGGCCATATACGGGGGTGCTGCCGCGAAGTGTAAGGCCGTAGATGCGGCGTATGGACGATTCCTGACTGTAAGCCTTGAATTGCTCGGTTATACGATCAAAGGCGGGAAGACCGGCGTCGGAACCCCTGAACGAAAGCGCCTCCACATGCAACGGATTGATGCTGCTCGCCACTTCGGTCGCTTGACGTTGAAAATCAGCGCGCAGTTCCAACTCGGCATGCTGCGCGCGCCATTCGGCCGTTATGAGTCCCAGAACCGCAAGGGTCAGGGATGACGCAATAAGTAAAACCGTCAACCAGATTGTCTTAAAAGACAACCATCCCACCGTCTTCATAGGCATACCTCGACTATCTCTCTGTTGCGTCAAAACATCATGTACATCGAATTGCAACAGGCTTACTGCCGCGATTGTATCATATTCTGTCTCATTTCTTGGAAAAACACATCAATCAAATTTGAAAAGGAGTCATTACAGACGCCGCTTTTCCGTATCCGATGCAAAATGAATTTTCCAAATTTGATTTGACTGTCACAATGCAATAAACTCAAGCGGTCAATTGTTCCAAGCACGGTATTATACACGGCAGGGATACCACCAACAATGAGAGATATACATGCATCCGCCCTTGAGAAGGAAACGCGGCTTAAATCCATACTTGCGGAATATGGGACGGTGGTCGTTGCCTATTCAGGAGGCGTAGACTCGACATATCTTGCTGATGTGGCGCACGAGACGCTTGGAGCAAATGCCCGTCTTATTATTGCGGACTCGCCCAGCATCCCGCGGGGCGAGTTGCGCGAAGCCGTGGAACTCGCGAAAGAACGGGGCTGGCGTCTTGACGTGGTCAAGACCAAGGAATTTGACAGCCCGGATTTTTTGAAAAATGACGCGCGCAGGTGTTATTACTGCAAGGGCGAATTGTTTGAGGTAATGCGCCGATACGCCGTCGAAAGAGGCATTAGCGCCGTCATCTATGGCGAAACCGCTGATGATGGTTCGGATGTAACAAGAGTTGGTGTGCTGGCCGCCCGGGAAGGCGACGCCAAAGCGCCGCTGGCCGAGGCCGGCTTCTCGAAAGAGGACATCCGTGAGCGCAGCCGCGAACGGGGCCTGCCAACATGGAACAAGGCGTCCTTTGCCTGTCTCGCATCACGCATACCCACCGGTAATCCCATTATGCCGGAAACGCTGGCAAGGGTGGAGGCGGCGGAGGAACTGTTGCGCTCTATTGGCTGTCGCCAATATCGCGCGCGCCATCACGACACAATATGCCGCATAGAAATTTCGGAAGAGGACTTTCCATTGTTAATGCGGCGCGAAACCCGCAGCCGGATTGTGGACGTGATTCGGGGACTTGGCTATCGTTATGTAACTGTTGATCTTGAGGGCTATCGCACCGGCAGCACCGCCGGTTAACAAACGTGTTCGCAAGCGCCCACATGATTTTGACCTCTGTGAGTCACAGTGGAATGTCAGAATAATAACATAAAAGGAACGTAACTGTCTGGCAAGCATAATAAGTTGAAGCCGTTGTACGCCCGAAAACAGCCGTCATTCCCGCAAAAGCGGGAATCCATAACCATACTCACAAC
>DSBB01000471.1 GCA_011046175.1 Candidatus Hydrogenedentota bacterium
AGGAAAATGCGCCATATCACGGCGAGAACAGGAACGGCGCGCGAAATCTTCAAAGCGGCGGGAAAAGCCGGCGCAACAGAAATCCGGTGAAATATTCGGGTTAGAGAGGCAAACCATGATTGAAGGCCCTTCTTTGATATTTGTTCTGTTGTTTGCGGTGGGTTTTATTATCCTTGCAACAGGCAAACTTAAACTACATCCCTTTTTGGTTTTGCTGTTGGCGTCCGTTCTGGTCGGTTTGCTGGTTGGGATGCCTTTGACTGATTTGGTGGATGCCCTGAATAGCGGCTTTGGCGGAATCTTGCGTCACATCGGACTGGTTATTGTCCTTGGCACAATTATCGGTGTCGGCCTCGAAAAATCAGGCGCGGCGATCCGTATGGCGGACAGCGTCATCCGGTTGCTGGGGGAAAGGCGTCCACAATTGGCCATGTCTGTCGTCGGCGCAATTGTAAGCGTTCCGGTTTTTTGCGATTCGGGATTTGTAATTCTTTCCAGTCTCAATAAAGCGGTTGCCAAACGCGCCAAGGTGTCGGTTGCTTCCATGTCTGTTGCCCTTGCCACTGGATTGTATGCCACGCACACGCTTGTGCCGCCCACGCCGGGTCCAATTGCAGCGGCTGGAAATATCGGTGCTTCGGATTATCTCGGCATTGTCATCCTAATGGGATTTTTGGTCTCCATTCCCACGGTGTTTGTCGGATATCTGTGGGCCATACTGGCGGTCGGACGTATTATGGCGGTGGAGCAGGACGCTGTTCCCCAGTCATCGCCGATGAATTCCCGTGATGACGCTCTGCCTTCTGTCTGGAAATCGTTTGCGCCCATTGCCGTGCCCGTGGGATTAATAGGCGCGGGTTCCGTTATCTCTTTTTTCGAATGGGAAGGCGTGGGCGCCGAGATTGGATTATTTCTCGGCGCTCCCGTGGTGGCGCTTTTGACAGGGTTGTTGTTTGCAGTGCTGTTAATGCCCCGGCTGAATGTTAAGACGTTGAACGAGTGGGTGGGTGCGGGCGTAAAAAATGCCGCGCCGATTCTGCTGATTACAGGCGCCGGCGGCGCTTTCGGAACGGTGTTAAGCGCCACGCCTGTTGCGGCCTTGATTAAGGGATTGGCGGAAGGCGGGTTGTTTGACGGCCCCTTTGTGCTGGCGCTGCCTTTTGCCATAGCAGTCGGGCTGAAAACAGCCCAAGGCTCTTCCACGGCTTCGTTGGTTGCCACTTCCGCTTTGATCGCGCCCTTTCTCGACGGGATGGGCGTCGTATTTCCCGTGCAACGCGCGCTTGTGGTTATGGCCATCGGAGCGGGAGCAATGACTGTGTCACATGCCAATGACAGTTATTTTTGGGTGGTAACGCAATTCAGCGGAATTGAGGTGAAAGACGCGTACAAAACCCTGACGTTCGCCACTTTGCTTCAGGGGATTACTGCCTTCTCCGCCGCTTTATTATTATATCTCATGCTCGTATAAGGACGTGATGGGAAAAGAATTGCGCGCGGGTGGACTCCCCGTTTACGTGAGATTACCCTTCCCCTTCATCACTTTTTCTATTTCTTCGCGCAATGTTGTAATGCGGTACGGTTTGTGAACATACCCGGACAATCCCTGTCCGGAAAACCGTTGCTTTGCCTCGTGCTCGCTGAAGCCACTGCACAGAATGACTTTGACATCCGGCTTGATCCTGCGCATCGCCTCGAATGCCGCTACGCCGTCCATGCGCGGCATGGTGAGGTCAAGCAGCACCGCCACAATTTCGTTCGATTTCTCCTCAAATATCTCGACCGCTTCCTGTCCGTCAGATGCGGTGATGGTGTCGAACCCGAAGCGTCCCAGCACTTTTGAGCCCAGCTCGCGCAGAGGGGCTTCGTCGTCCACCACCAGGAAAGTGCCTGACCATGCGTCTAATTTTGGACGTTCCGCCTGCTGTTCCGCTTCCGGCTCGTAGACTTCCGCCACGGGCAAATCTTCCGGCGGTTCGGCCACGGGGAACAGTACGCGGATGGTGGTGCCTTGGCCCTGTTCGCTGTTAATTTCCAATGCGCCTTCGTGACCCTGCACAATGCCCAGCACCGCGGACATACCCAGACCGCGCCCCGTAAATTTGGTTGTAAAGAAGGGGTCAAAAACGCGTTTTACGGTTTCTTCATCCATGCCGCAGCCGGTGTCGGTGATCTCAAGGAAAATGAAATCGCCTGGCTCCGGTTTCTCTTCTATTTGGCTGCGTTGCAGGTCCTCAGCGGTGCAATGGGTGACGCCTGTGTTAATAGTGATGGTGCCGGTATTTTCGCCAATCGCTTCGGAAGCGTTCGTTATCAGGTTCATCACAATTTGTTGAATTTGCCCTTCGTCAGCGTAAATGGGCGGAAGGTTCTCTTCGAGATGTAAATCGAGGGCGACATTTTTCGATATGGAGGCGCGGAGTATATGCAGGTTTTCCTCTACTTCCACGCTCAAATCCAGCGCCTTGACCACAAAACGTCCCTTGCCGGAATAGGCGAGCATCTGGTCGGTAAGCGCGGCGGCGCGACGGGCCGCGGCGACCGCTTTCACGACGCATTCCTGTGCCGCCGGTACCTGGCGTATCTGGTCCGCCGCAACTTCCAGATTACCCAAAACCACCGCCAGAAGATTATTGAAGTCATGGGCGATCCCTCCAGCGAGTACGCCCAGACTCTCGAGCTTCTGGGAGTGCAGCAGCCGACGCTCCATTTCCATGCGTTGTTCGGCGGCTTTTTTGCGCTCGGTAATATCCATCACCGAACCATCGAAATATTCGATTACGCCCTTCGCATTTTTTATAACTCTGCCGCTGATGGAACCCCAGATGATTGCGCCGTCCTTTCGTTTGAGTTGCACTTCAAGACCGGCTACAAAACCTTTGGATTCAAGTTCGCGCCAGAGATTTTCACGGTCCTCCGCGTTGGCGTATAATCTTGCCACAGGTTGAGACATCAATTCCTCGGCGGAGGATGAGCCGTGAATTTTCACCAAGGCTTTATTGACCATCGCGAACCGTTCTTCAGGGGCGGGCGTATACCGGTATAACCCGATGGGCAGGCTGTCCACAAGGCTCCGGTATTTTTCTTCACTACTGCGCAATGCCTCTTCGGCAAGTTTTCGCTCCGTAATATCGCGCCACGTAACGTGTATATGGTTTTCGCCGCGGATGGTGATAAGTGTGAACATGGTTTCCACGGGAACCTGGGTGCCGTCAGACCGCAAATGGCTCCATTC